>JAUQVQ010000263.1:0-3268 GCA_039794725.1 Gloeomargarita sp. HHBFW_bins_162 | reverse complement strand
GCCCACTGCTTGAGCAGGTCATTGTACCCCTTCTGATGGGCAGGGATGTCATCCAGGTTTTGCACCCCATCGCCGGTGTAGTCCCGGAACGGAGGAATTTTGAACTGGTCGGTAATCGGGGTACTGCTAGTCGTCACTTTGGCAGGGGTTTGGGCATACCCTGGCGCTCCCGCCATTGCCCATAAAGTTGTCAGTACAATTCCAACATGAGTACGCATGGAGAACTCCTCAGAGTAAAGGGAAATTTACAAGCAGAGAAAGAACCGAGAATGTCCAAGCGGTAGGTCATTCCTGGCTCATCCTACCACCTAACCCTGGATCAAGCGGCGGGCGGTTTCCACCAACCAGCGGCTACTTTGCACCAACAGCGAGGGTTCGGGCGGGGGCATGGGGGTGAGAATTTCCGTATCGGGGGTCTCGGGAATGTGGACTTGCTCCAAAGCGTGTAGGACATCGCTGGTTTTGGCGTAGCGTTCCCAGGGCTGTTCGCGCACCATTTTGTCCAGAATGTAGGCTAAATCTTCGGCTACATCGGGGCAATGCTTCCGCCAGCGCAGTTGCCCGCTCCCGTCTTGCGCTTGCCATTCACCCGGGGGCAAACCGGTCAGGGCTTGGATGGCGATAATCCCAACGGCGTAAATGTCACTGCTAAAGCGGGGCCGACCGGCGTACTGTTCACTGGGGGCATACCCCCGGGTGCCGACGGCAATGGTTTCCTGTTTCTGCAGGCCGCCCCGACATTGTTTGACGGAACCAAAATCAATCAAAACCAACTTGCGATCCTGACGACGACGGATGATATTTTCCGGTTTCAAATCCCGGTGGATGACGTGATGGTGATGCACAAAGGTGAGAATGTGCAAAATTTCCCGAATCAACTCGACCACCCGGTGGGGATGGTAAGGGGCAGTTTGCGCCAATTCGTCGCTGAGGAGCTGTCCGTCAATGTACTCCTGCACCAGGTAAAAATCCTCGTCCTGTTCAAAATAGGCCAACAGGGAAGGAATTTGGTCGTGTTTGCCCAGCACTTCCAGGGTTTCCGCCTCAGCCCGAAATAAGCGGCGGGCGACCTCCATCAGGGTGGGATTATCCCGCGCCGGGCGCAGTTGTTTCACCACACAGGCGGGCGTACCGGGGCGTTGTAGGTCTTCGGCGAGGTAGGTGTGCCCAAACCCCCCGGCTCCCAAGGTGCGTAAAATCCGATAGCGTCCCCCCAAAAACCGGTCTAAACTTAGGCGCAACCGTTCTTCCTGGAGTTTACTGGCGTGGGCACGGGCATTACTAATCGCTAGGGCGGCTTGGGCGGCCAGAGCCATCAGGCGTTTCAGGTGGCTGGCGGTGTATTCGGTGGGGGTATCGCTGGTGACATTGATCACCCCAATGGTTCCTTCCTTTGTGACTAAGGGAGCGCACATGAGGGCACGGATGGGAATCAACCCCGGCACAAACCGTTCATCGTGGCTGACATCGTTGACGATCTCGGCTCGTCCGGTGAGAAAAACGTGACCGGCAATTCCCATCCCCGGTGGGAAATAGGTCTGCTCCACCGAGGGGCCATAACTGCTGACCACCTCCAACACCTGACTGTGGGGGTTAAACAACATCAAACAGCCCTGGTGTCCCCCCAAAAGGTTCTGCGTTTCCGCCATCACCAGGTCAGAAAGTGCCTGCAAATCCAGAGTGGCGTGCATTTTTTCTGCCAAATCGTACAGCAGATTCACCTCCCGATAGCGGTCGAGGGTTTCCTGGGCGAGGGTACGCTTATCCTGTTCTTGCCGGACAACATACTGCAACCACCGTGCCAGCAAATGCGCCCTTGTCCCGTACACCCACCCCAGGGGTTGCCCCTCATTGGTAATGGCAATGCCGTCGCCATCGGTTACGGTACCGGCCAACAGGGAACCCTCAGCATCGGTCACCCCCCATACCTGCCCCTGGGTCATCTCTGTTAGAATGGCCGCTAAATCCGGCTGTTGGAGCAATTTTTTCAGTTTGACCGGTGCCATCCCCCGTTCCCAGAATTTAAGCTCATCATAAAGCAATGTTTCTAGAAATTATTGTTACAAATTGTCATAGTTTTGGCCGGGAGCCATCAGCCTCTAAAATTGGGAGATGACACTGATTCGGGAGCCGCACCGATGTTTTATGGGCCAGCCAGTACCGGCGTTTCCGGGTTAACCGAAGCCAACAAGCGTTTATTCCGTTACGAAGTTGTGGGTCTGCGCCAAAACGACGAAACGGATCGCCGCACGTTTCCCATCCGCACCAGTGGCAGTGTGTTTATCACCGTGCCCTACAACCGGATGAACGAGGAGATGCGCCGCATTACCCGCTTGGGGGGCAAAATTGTGCGCATTGAACCCCTGGGGAGTGCCAACGGCAAGCCGGAGTGACGGTCGAGGACGCCATTGCCCAACTGCAATCCCCTGACCTGAGCCAGCGGTACTATGCGGCCTGGTGGTTGGGGCGGTTTCGGGTGCAAGCGGCCGTGCCAGCGTTAATTGCCGCCTTGCAGGATGAATCGGACCGGACGGAGTTGGGGGGCTATCCTCTGCGCCGTAATGCCGCTCGGGCTTTGGGACAAATCGGTGACCCCCAGGCGATTCCGGGGTTGATTTCTTGTCTGCGGGTGGCGGATTGGCAACTGCGGGCGGCGGCGGCCACAGCGTTGGGATGGTTGGGGGCGACCGAGGCCATTCCCGATTTGGTGGGGTTATTGACCGCAGTCGGGGAACCCTCGGCGTTGGGCACCGAATCCCTACCGCAACCCTATCCGGCGATTCTCTTGGCGTTGGGGCGGTTAAATGCCCAGTCTGCGGTAGCGGAAATTCAACCTTTTCTGGAGCATCCTTTGCCCAGAGTCAAGAGTGCCGCCTTGTGTGCCATGTATTTACTAACGCAGGACACGGATTATATCGAGCAACTCCTGAATCTGATCCGCCGTGCGGAGACTCGCTTGCAACGGGTTTTGCTGGGGGATTTGGGGGAAACGGGTTATCTACCGGTGGCGGTAGCGATGGCACAGGCGCAGGCGGAACCCAGTTTTAAGCTAATGGGGTTACACCGATTGCTCAGTCAATGGCTCACGACTCAACCCCAGCCCCCGGATTGGACGGCGGCCGGAGGTGTTTTTCACCTGATGGATCAGTTGTTGTAGGGCACCTCTCAAAATTGCCGATCAGGCACCCCCCGACAGTGGTTCTTAGTAATTGGGGCGTTGTGGCAAGGGAATTTTCCTGATTGAATTACGTCTAAAAATTGGTGATGA
>JAUQVQ010000262.1:0-3272 GCA_039794725.1 Gloeomargarita sp. HHBFW_bins_162 | reverse complement strand
TGACCCCTGATGATGAATTAAATGGCGAGAACGCCCTAAATTACCCAGAACCAAAGACGGGGGGTGCGCCCCTGCGACCCCTGATGATGAATTGAATGGCGAGAACGCCCTAAATTACCCAGAACCAAAGACGGGGGCTATGCCCCTGCGACCCCTGATGATGAATTGAATTAAATAAATAAAGGGAACCTCTATTTATTCAATCGGGCAGAGAATTTCTGAGTGAGAATGCAGAAATTATGCAGAACCAGAGGCGGGGGCTATGCCCCTGCGACCGCTCATCACCAATTTTTAGAGGTGCCCTTACTATTAATAGAAGTCCCTGGCAGGAAGTCCCCCGTAAACGCTCGAAATTGTTTGTCCTGGCTGGGCATCCGCCTTCTGTTCCACATTCAGTTTGGGGTAGCAATTCTGGAAAACGTATTGGGACTAAAATGTTCATGCTAAGCCTTACTCAGTACATCTTTCGTTCATCCTAAAGACCGTTACCATCCTTTAACCGCCATGTGCCGTCTGGTCGCTTATTTAGGTCAACCCTTGCCCCTGAAACGGTTAATTTTGGAGCCGTCTCACTCCCTATTGGTGCAAAGTTATGCCCCTCGGGAAATGACCGCCGGGTTACTCAATGGGGATGGGTTTGGCTTGGGCTGGTATGACCGACGTTTACGCCCCCAACCCTTTACCTACAAAAATATCCTGCCCATCTGGAATGACCTGAATCTACCGGGGTTGTGTGAGTACATTACGTCGGGGTGCCTGTTGGGCTATGTCCGCAGTGCTACGCCTGGGTTGGCTGTTGATTACAGCAATTGCCAGCCCTTTGTTCAACATCATCTCAGTGCAGTTCACAATGGTCGAGTGGAAAACTTCCGCAATACGTTGTACCGTCCTCTACGGAGTCAACTAACCGATGAAGACTACCTCACCATTCAGGGTTTAACGGATTCGGAACATCTGTTCGCCTGGATATTGCATCACTACAAGTTAACCGGGGATTTGGCACAGGCGGTGTACGACAGTTTTATGAGTTTGCTGGACTTGGTGCCCGACCTGGATGTGACCTTTAATTTTATCCTCAGCGATGGGCAACGATTGATTGCGTCCCGGTTGGCACACGGGGGAACGGCTCCCAGTTTGTACTATTTAATAAACCATCCCGATTATCCCGGTGTGGTGATTGCGTCAGAACCTTTGTTCAGGGATGAGCGTTGGGTGGCGTGTCCGGAAGGGGCGGTGCTGGTGGTGACGGAGCATCTTCAGGTACAGGTGCGCTTCCCGGCTGAAGAAATGGTACCAGCCGTTTAAGTTCATCCCGTTGGGCGGTAATCTGCAAGCTCTTGTCCTGTATTTGGACAATAACCTGTTCAACCCGGCCTGCCCCCCGCCAGTAAAAAAGACCCGCCAACGGAGCCAATAGAGCTAACCCCAGGGGTTTACCCCCCCAAGCCGGTACGAGACTGGCGAGCACCAACCCCACACAAAAACCACTCACGCCCACCAACAGGGACAAAAGCAACGCCAACGGCCAACTGGGAGCCACTCGCCCCTGCCAGACCAGTTGCGGAATGCCCGGTTCGCCCCCCACCAAGCGGTAGCCCCGTTTCTGCAAAAATAAGCGCAGTTGGTTCATGGTCGTGCCCACCGTCCCCTGAAGCGGAATCGTCTGGGTTTGCGTTCGGTCTTTCACCGCCGCCCGCACAAAAAAGATCAGACCCACTACCAACAACGCCGTGAGTAACCCCGTTGATGCAAGATAAATACCTGCCATCGCTGTACCTCCCATTGCCCATGATAAAGGGGGCGGGAACTCAGCGGTTAGTCCGGCGGCAGTTGCTCCAAATAACTCAGCAGGTCGGCCATCGCCTGGGGACTGGGTTGAAACTGGGGCATCGGCGGCGTTTGTCCCCCCGTCACCTGCGCAATTACCCCCTGAGCCGAACGGCGTTTGACCACCCCATGCAAGGACGGTCCCACATGCCCTGCTCCCTGCACGCCATGACAACTGGCACAATTCTGCAAAAAAATATCTCGACCCCGACCCGCATCCCCTACAATACTTAATACTTCCTTAATGTATGGGTCACGGACAGACACTCCATGCCACGCCCACCAGAGGCCACCGAGGAGCAGAAGTAATGCCGCCCATCGTACGAGATTAACCCACCAGAGGCTATCTACTGGGTTGAGAGGCTTGGCTTGAATCGTTTCCACAACGCACCTTTGTTAATACAATATACAGTGAGGTAAAACGGGTTACTAAACGAGAGATTCCTTAAAGGATTTAGAATATATTGTAACAATAACCAAGGCGGCTGTACACCAACCCACGCTTGTTGTTCTTTATTGGATAATTTTTGGTAAGATTATAGACTGTGTCTAAATTTTTTTAGAGTAGGCGATCCTATGGCGAAACGGGTGCAAGTCGTTTTAACGACTCCAGTGGCAAAACTGGGTGGGGCGGGGGATGTCGTTGAGGTGGCTCCCGGTTATGCGCGGAATTATTTAATCCCCCAGGGGAAAGCGGTGGCCGCTACCGCCAATGTCCTGCGTCAGGTGGAACGCCGTCAGGAGCAAGAACGTCAGCGGAAAATTCGGGAGAAAGAAGAAGCCCTTGCCCGCAAAACCGCTTTAGAAGTGATTGGACAACTCACGATTGCCATGACCGCCGGGGAGAATGACACTCTGTTTGGGAGCGTCACGGAAAAAGACGTGGCGGAGATGATCCAAGCGGGCACAGGGCAGGTGGTGGACCGGCGGGAAATTACCATCCCCGAAATTCGCAAATTAGGCACCTACGAAGCCCAAGTCCGTTTGCACCCGGAAGTGATCGCTACGGTGAAATTTAAGGTGATCCCCGCCAAAGGAACTGCTTAGGGATCGGCGAAAAACACCCTGGTACAAATCCCCTGAGAATAAAGCGAATCTCTACTATAGCAATCCCTTTTGAATTGGCAACAAGGGTCGCAGGGCGTTGCCCCGTTTTGGTTTTCTCCCCTCTCCCGTTCTGGGAGAGGGGCAGGGGGTGAGGGCAGACGTGAACGAGCCATCACTTCTGTTGTGATCTCATTTATGATTTCCATAACCATCTCCTAACTGGAATCCAGAGATTACAGAGAACCAGAGACGGGGGGTGCCCCCCTGCGACCGCTAATCACCAATTATTTTTTTATTTAAGCAAGCTATAGCAGTCCTTTTTGCATGTGAAACAAGGGTCGCAGGGCGTAGCCCCGTTTTGGGTTTCTCCCCTCTCCCTTGATGGGAGAGGGGCAGGG
>JAUQVQ010000261.1:0-3276 GCA_039794725.1 Gloeomargarita sp. HHBFW_bins_162 | reverse complement strand
GCCTGGCGAACCTGCGGCTGGGGGATTTGGGCGGGACGCAATCGGCGGCGGTCACTGCCGGGATTGGTGAGGCGTTAATTTCCACAGCGGCGGGGTTGGTGGTGGCGATGATCACCCTTCTGTTTGCTAATGTGTTTCGGGGACTCTACCAACGCCAAATTGCCCTGATCCAAGAATACGGCGGCCAGTTAGAACTGATTTACCGGCACATTTACGAAAAAGGAGGCACCCATGCGGCTCAATGAGGAGAATGAATCCCAGGCGCAGATCAACATTGTCCCGATGATTGATGTCATTTTTGCGATTTTGGTGTACTTTATTGTCAGTACGCTTTCCCTCACCCGTTTAGAAAGTTTGCCCGTCAATTTACCGGGAGCCAGTACGGCTCAAGTGCAGGATGCGCCGCCGGTCACCGTGAGTTTAACGCGTGAAGGGACGGTAGCGGTCAATAAGCAAACGGTGCCGGTGGGTGAAGTGCAAAACCGGGTGCGGGCATTGGTACCAGCGGGTCAAAGTGCAGTGGTGGTCATTAATGCCGACCGGGAGGCCAATTATGGGCAAGTGGTTACCATCATGGATCAACTGCGGCAAATTCCGGGGGTACGGATTGCGGTGGCAACTCAGCGTCCTTAGTTTTGCCGTACTTTGTACTATCATTACCCCACCGGGACGTGCCCAGGAGCCGGAAGGGCGGGCGGCGGATTTACCAACTCGTGCGCGGACGACGGGCAATGTCAACTATGGCTCAGGGGGCAATGTGCAATTGGAATTGCGTCAGAGCAAACCGAGGGGTTGGCCGTTTCCGTTTGAGGTACAGGCCAGTCCGGGGTTAAGTGGGGGCGATCCGGGTTCGGGACCTGCTGGTTATGGTTCGGATTCGATTTTGATTGAAATTGTCATCCCGGTGAATTAAGGGAGCTTCTAAAAATTGTAAATGAGCGGGCGCAGCCCCTGCGACCGCTAGTCATGAATTAATAGAAGTTCCCTTTATTCAAGGACACCTCTATTTATAGAAGCTAAGGGAAAATTCTCTTGCCAGAACGCCCGAATTAGGGAGAACCAGAGGCGGGGGGTGCCCCCCTGCGACCGCTAATCACCAATTTTTAGAAGTACCCTTCAAGCGGCTACAGAATTTCTGTGCTGGAATCCAAAGATTACGCAGAACCAGAGACGGGGAGTGCCCCCTGCGACCGCTGATGATGGATTAATAGAGGTTCCTAACAATTAAAGGCAAGGGATGGCAATGTAAAAACATCCCCGCCACGAACTGTAGGGAAATAAAATCCGGGGTGGTCTTACCTCAACTGGGGTTGTCGGTAGTTTGATCCGCCTGTTGCCGCTCGGCGCAACTTTCTTGCACTTTTTTATCTTTAGCAATCTCAGCGGCTCGACAGAGATCGGCGGCTCCCTCGTCCGGTTTGCCCATGCCAAAATAAGCAATCGCTCGATGACGCAAAATCACGGGGTTGTCTCGATTCCCTTCCAGCACTTTAGTTAAGTCCATAACAGCGGCTTTGTATTCTCCCAATTTCAGGTAGGCAATGCCTCGTTGTTCATAGGCCGGTAGGTAATCCGGGCGCAGTTTGATCACCTGATTCATCTTGGTCACCGCCTCCGTCGGACGACCCTGTTTCAGGGCTAATACCCCCTCATCAAACATCTTGTTTGTATCCGGGGCGCAACTGGCGACCATCAGTCCCACCATTAGCCCCACAACTACCTGCCGTTTCATACTCAACCCCCGTTTCTATTGACACTTTACTCCTGAACTGCCAACAAACGAGATTCGCTTAACCGTTGTAACCAAGCATCTAAATACCGTTCATTCTCCGCCCGCTCCTGGGGGTCGGTGCTGGTCAACGGATAGGGAGCCAGAGCTTGAATCGCCGCCGTCGTCACACAGAACATAGACTTTTGGAAACTTTCACAAATTTTTACCCGCACATCCGCCAGCCCCCGGGTCGTGCGCCGATACCGTTCCAGCAGATAATCGGGTAAGTAATGGCGCATATCCTGCATCAGTAATGTCGGGGGAATCCCCGCCCCACCAATCGGTAACGGGTCGGCATACAACGCCCCATAATTAAAATCCGATTGATCCGCCGGAATTTGGTACGCCTGAGCATTATAAGAAACCGTACCCATGAAGGGAAACGAACGGAAAAAAACCGCTTCCACGTAGGGAACCGCCGCCGCCGTCAGGAAATTTAACCCCGCCCGTTCCGGCACCAACGGGTAAATTTTACCCCGGATTTTCACGGCATAGGTAATCGGTTGGGGGGCGGCCTGGATTAACCCGGTGCGAATGTGATCCACCACGTCTTTAATGGAGGTAATTTCGCCCCGGTCGTAGCGATCCGATAGGTCTAAAAACAGGGGACTCATCACCCGCCAAAACTGTCCCAACACACTCGTATAAACCATCATGCGTACCTGTTCCGGGAGAAATTCTGGGAAACAATTATGTAACAACTGCAACCATAAATTGCCTCGAATTTTTGCCTGAATTGCTCGCTCTGCTAATTCCTTAAATTCTTCAGAATCTAAGTATTCATCCAAGGGGGGACTGCCATGCCAGAGCATCGCCCGCATACAATACTCAGAAAATTCATAATTAATCCGGTCGTGGTTCCAATGGCGCAGAAGTTTTCGCCAGTTCACCTCCCCATTGAAATACTTAAAAAACGGGAATAAGACTAAAAATTGCTCCTGGGACATATAGATTAAATTTTCCCAATAGCACCCCAACACTATCCCATAACTTTTGAGAATCCCGACCACTTCCACCACATTCTCCGGGGTATCCGGCAGGAGTGCCCCGCCCCGCAGTAATCGTTCTTTAATCGTTTCCACCGGTGTTGCTAATTTCATCCCTGCCCCCAATAGCTCACCGTTGCTTCACTCCAGCGGACTAACCAATTCGGTTGCAATCCCAACGTAACCACAAGAATGGCTAATACAATAGCGGGTGTTTTCTGCCCCCAGGTAACCGGTGGTAAATTGGCCAAATCGGGGGTTAACCGCCCAAAAAACGCCCGATTAACTAACAATAAAAAATACACCGAGGTCAACCCTGTACCCAGCATCGCCAACAAGGTTTGCACCGGAAACACCGGCAAACTGCCCCGAAACACCATAAATTCACTCACAAACCCCACCATCCCCGGAATGCCACTGCTGGCCATCACCGCCAAAATCATCAAACTCCCCACCACCGGCAGACCCCGTTCCGGCGTGAGTAGCCCTTGCAGACGTGCCAAATCCCTCGTCCCCGTC
>JAUQVQ010000260.1:0-3298 GCA_039794725.1 Gloeomargarita sp. HHBFW_bins_162 | reverse complement strand
TTAAGTAATATGTATTGCTAATAGCTAGACTACCGGCTCCTGCCGCCGCCGCCCGGATTTGATCCGTATCTCCCCCTTGGGGCGGGCGGGCTAAATTCTGCGCCAACCCTTGCGCCCACCGTTCCGTACGACTTTCCCCAATATGGCGAATCAGGGCACCCACCAACGACTGGCTGTAGATATTCCGGGACGAACGGGTCAACACCTGCCCTCGCCATTTGGGATCGGCCAACTCCTCGTAGGTCGTAATATCCGTCGGCTTTACCCGGTCTTTGTTGTACATAATCACCCGTGCCCGGCGGGTAAAGCCAAACCAATGGTTCCCCGGCTCCCGCAAGGAACGGGGAATCGAGCGGGTCAAAATCTGGGAATTGACCGGTTGAAACAACCCGGCCTCCTGCGCCCGCCACAACCGCCCCGCATCCACCGTAAACAAAATATCCGCCGGGGAATTGCCCCCCTCGCTGCGTACCCGTTCGATTAACTCATCGTCCTTCCCTTCCAACACATTCACCCGAATCCCCGTCGCCTGGGTAAACCGCTGGAACAGTTGCTTGTCACTATCGTAGTGACGAGATGAGTACACATTCACAACACCAGTCTGGGCAGAAACAGGCTTGTAGGCGGTCAGGCGACCCACCGTAACCACACTCACCAGGGACGTACCCCCCAACAACAACGAACGCCGAGAAATGCTCATAGCCGCAAATTATTCCTAATAGTTCTGCACCTATCATCCTAAAGCTAATGCAACCTAATTGCAACAAACCGTGTAACCTTTTGTGAGAATTTGGCGATGATGGCATTGGGTTGCGGGGCGAATACCGCTGGGTGGGGGGAATCGTTACACTAAAGGGCACCTCTAAAAATTGGTAATTAGCGGTCGCAGGGGCGCAGCCCCCGTCTCTGGTTCTCCGTCATCTGGGCATTCTGGCAATAGAACTTTTACTTTGCTTCAATAAATAGAGGTGTCCTAAAATGAGATTCATCAGGGTTACAAGGGGTTGCCTGTGACGGTTCGGGTTCGGATTGCGCCTAGTCCAACGGGAAATTTGCATATTGGCACGGCACGCACGGCTTTATTTAACTGGCTATTTGCCCGGCATCATCGAGGGGAATTTATCCTGCGGATTGAAGACACAGACCGGGAACGTTCCCGCCCGGAATTTACGGAAAATATTATTAGTGGCTTGCAATGGCTTGGTTTGAATTGGGATATTGGTCCAATTTGGCAAACCCAACGCCAACATCGCTATCAGGAAGTTATGCAAGAATTACTAGAGAAAAAATTCGCCTATCGCAGTTATGAAACCGAAGCGGAATTACAGGCGATGCGTGCCGAACAGGAGCAACAAAAACAAGCCCCTCGCTACAACAATCAACACCGAAATTTAACCCCGGAACAAGAGGCCGAATTTATTGCTCAGGGACGACAACCCGTGATTCGTTTTCGCATTGATGACGACCGGGAAATTGTTTGGCACGACCTAATCCGGGGGGAAATGCGGTGGCGGGGCAGTGATTTAGGGGGAGATATGGTGATCGCCCGTGCCGATGGGCAACCTCTGTATAATTTTGCGGTGGTGGTGGATGACGTTGATATGCAAATTTCCCATGTGATTCGGGGGGAAGACCACCTAGCCAATACGGCCAAGCAAATTCTCATTTATGAAGCACTGCATGCGCCTCTACCGGAATTTGCCCACACCCCGTTAATTCTCAATTCCGAAGGGCGGAAACTCTCAAAACGGGATGGGGTAACGTCAATTTCTGACTTTCGCAGTATGGGTTATCTGGCTCCGGCATTGACCAATTACATGACCCTATTGGGTTGGTCACCCCCGGCGGGGCAAGAGTTATTTACCCTGGCTGAAATTGTCCCTTTATTTTCGTTAGAACGGGTGAATAAAGCGGGCAGTAAATTTGATTGGGATAAACTCAATTGGATTAACAGTCATTACATTCGTCAATTATCTCCAAAGGAATTGTGTACTGAACTGATTCCCTTTTGGCAATCGGCTGGTTATCCATTTACTCCAGAGTTAGACCAATCGTGGTTGCTCCCACTCACTGAGTTAATTGCTCCCAGTTTAGTCACGTTGAAAGATGCGGTAGATTTAGCTCGATTTTATATGCACGAATTACCCGATTATGACGCAGAAGCTCAAGCGCAATTACACCAACCGGAAAGCCCCGCAATTTTAACCGCATTAACCCAACAACCCAGCCCTAAAACTGCCGATGAAGCCAAAGCTATTGTGCAAGCAACGGTGCAACAGTGTGGAGTGAAAAAGGGAATAGTGATGAAAACGTTGCGAGCGGCATTGATGGGGACGATGCACGGACCAGATTTAATTCAATCCTGGTTAATTTTGCAGAAACGGCACTACGACCAACCCCGTTTCCAAACCGCACTTTCCCTCACCCAGAAACAGTAAAGAACCAAGTACGGGGGCTACGTCCCTGCGACCGTTTATTTCCCTTGTTCCTGGCCATCGAACGGACATGATTACGAGTCCCCATCCGCCAAACCCGCCAGCAATAACCACGCCAACCCATTCACCCGCCCATCAAATAGCGTTACATCCAATAGGTGAAAACAGGTAATGCCCACAAACCCCAACCACATCCCCCCGTAGCACCAGTCTTTATTTTTACGCCAGGAAAACCACCCCCGCCCCACCACCCGCCCCACCAAAAGGGTGAATAATCCCGTTGCCCACACGCCCGTTTCCACCAACACCATTACCCAAAAATTGTGCGGGTGCCCCACCCAACTATTTGTACTTTGTTGGTATAACGTCGGGAAATAACGCAACCCCCACCCCCACCCCGGTCGTTGTAAAAACCATTCCCAGGCCACTTGCCACTGCACCGTCCGTAAATCCTCCGCCTGTCCCTCCAGATACTTCGGTAGCCGTCCCCACAGCAGTTCAGGAATGACACTGCGCCATCCCGGCCAATCCAACCCCGCCCCTATCGTGGCAATTCCCAGCAGGAGAATCCCCCCGGCCAACCCATAACGTCGGTGGAGTAAACACACCCCCATTCCCAACAGCCACACCACTGCCAAACCATTCAGCGAACGGGTGAGCACCAGGGCGAGTAACGTCAAACTCACCGCCCCCGCCCAACCCCACCGCCCCCGAGAACCCGCCGGAGCCTTTAATGCTAACCCCACCTGCACCGGCATCATCATCACGCAGTAGGAAGCCATCACATTCGCATCACTAAAAATGGAATCCACCCGCCCCGGAATGCGAGGATGCCAGTTCATTTCCAGCCCGAAGAGCGTCAC
>JAUQVQ010000259.1:0-3329 GCA_039794725.1 Gloeomargarita sp. HHBFW_bins_162 | reverse complement strand
GTAGCCGTACGGAACCGCTCCTGGCGTTCCGGGTCGTGCATGACCTGTTCCAGAAAGGCTTGCAGTTCTGCCGGAGTCATGGGGTCGAGGTTGAACGTCGGTGCATTTCTACCATCCCACGAATAGGCGCATCAGCCAACCCACATCCCCCGAGGGCGCCGGTTGCATCAAGCCCCGGCTGTCCAATACCAAGGTAATTAACAGGTAAACCACGCCCAAGATAATTGCGATGGCGCCGGTCAGAATCGCCGTGACTTTACCCCGCTCCATCTCAGTTCCCGGCCAGAATTTGGGAAACATATTGTGCCCCGGCTTGCACCAAACCAATCATGCGACCGTAGGGCATGCGCTTGGGGCCGAGGATGGCCACCGAACCCACCGGCACCCCGTCTTGTAAATACATTGTGGATATTAGACTACAGATGTGCATCGGTTCCAGGGGGTTTTCCTGGCCGATGATGACCTGCACGGGGTTATTTTCATCCCACAGGAGCGCACCCAACTGTTCCTGTTCGGTTTCCAAGACCTGCATCACGGGTTGCACCTGTTCCGCCTGTTGAAATTCCGGTTGTCGCAGTGCCGCCGCCACCCCGCTGATCACCAAAGGAGTCGTCGGCATCGGTCGTCCCCAGGCTTGCAGTTGTTGGGTCAACGGGGGCATGAGGGTGCGGAGCCAGTCGCCGTAGGAGGCAAATTCCCGCTCTAGGGCTGTCCAATCCAACGTGGCAATTTCCCACAACGCCCGCCCCTGCAAATGGTAGTTCAAGAACTGCCCCAGCATCTCTAACGCCGAATCCAACTCCATCTGCGTCGGGGGCACCCAATCCAACAGGGTGGATTCCACCCGTCCCCCATCCAAAACCACCATCAAGGCCACCCGTTCCCCGACTGCCACTAACCGGATATGATGCAACCGGGCACGGCGGGGTTGCGGGCGAGTCACCAGGATAATCGAACCACTCAGTTGCGCCAGCAGGTGGGCGGCCTGCCGCAAAACGTCCTCTAAATGGTCGGCTCCCGTCGGCCAAGCCGGTTCCACCCAGGGGTCACTCAGCGGTTGCTCCCCATGCAGCAGCCAGTTCACGTAATGTCGGTAGCCCAAATCCGAGGGAATCCGTCCCGCCGAGGTGTGCGGTTGGTAGAGCAACCCGGCCTGCTCCAAACGCCCCATCGTCTGCCGAATCGTCGCCGGGCTGGCCGGAATCCGATACTGGGTCATCAGGGTACGGGAACCCACCGGCTCTCCTGTGGCGATGTAATGATCCACCGTGGCCTGGAGGACTTGCTGTTGGCGTTCCGTCAGTTCCAAAGGTTGCCCCATCTCAGATGTAATCCCAGTTTAAAAAAGATTTATGAATGGATTAATCATCTATTATGATGCCCAATCCTCCGGCGGTCGGCAAGTCCAAGATTCACCCTTACTTGAGCCGCTCCATCAGTTGGCTGACAGGGTTAAATCCGGGCGGAAACTGGGTTGAATCGCTGTAATTCGCCCCGACCAAATCCGCCTCAGTCAGTTGGGTTTGGGTTAAATCGGCGCCAAACAATACCGCCTGCCGCAAGTCCGTTTTGGTTAATTTTGCCCCCCGTAACTGGGCGCGAAATAGGTTGGCTTGGCGCAAATTGGCTCCGGTTAAATTCGCTCCGCTTAAGTCCGCTTCCCCCAAATTCGTCCCTTCTAAATTCGCCCCTTCCAGGTTCGCATTTCGCAAATTTACTCCCCGTAAATCCGCTCCCATGAGTACCGCTTGACTCAAATTTGCCCCCGCCAAATCCGTCCCCGTGAGAATTGCCTGCTTCAACGTTTGCCCTGATAAATTTACCCCCCGCAATTGACACCGAGTACAGCGGCTGGTGGTTTGTAATTTTTGCAAATCTTGATTCGCACCACAGGCCGTCACCACCGCCACCAACCCGACCAATCCCAACCGCCATCGCCACCCCATAAACCCATCCTATTTATTCGGTACTAATTTGTGCCGGAGCGATGAATTTCGATTGAACGATCTCTGGTCAATTTTACCGGGTTTTCTCGCCTTTGGCTAGGGGGCTACACCCGCCCCAACGCCAACCCCACCACCAACATCCCCAGCACAAAAAAGGGTTGGGCACTGGCTTGGTACTTCACATCATTGGCGAGGGGGTCACGCAAGAAATACATATCCTGAAACGTAATTTGGGGAATCACCAAAAGCAGTAAAATGGTCGCATAGAGTTGTTGCCCAATCGCAATTAAATATAAGGCCACCCCAATCTGGAATAAATCAATCATCCCCGCACTAATCCAGGCCGCTTTTTGCACCCCAAATTGCACCGGCAATGACGCCAACCCCAACTCTTTATCCCCCTCAATACTCTTAAAATCATTCACCACCGCAATCCCCAACCCCGCCAAACTGTAGAACAAGGTTAGAATAATAATCGTCGGTGTCAGCGTCCCAAATAAAGCATGACCCGCACACCAGGGCAACGTAATATAACTGGCTCCCAACGCATAATTTCCCAGCCAACCATTTTGCTTTAATTTCAACGGGGGCGCCGAGTAAATAAATGCTAACAACGTACCGATCAACGCAATCGTGGTAATCACCGGCCAATCATGCCCCGACCAGACATCCAAAAGCAGAGCCAACCCCAAACCACTCAGCAGTAAAATCCAAATTTGGGCAATCACTTCTCCTAAAGGAATGGCCCCGGCAGGAATCGGACGATAGGGTTCATTAATTGCATCAATTTCCCGGTCATAAAAATCATTCAATGTCTGGGTATAACCCGTCATCAAGGGGCCAGAAAGTAGCATACAGGTCAGCACTTTTAAAATATCTTCTAAAGTCCATGCAAAGCCCCCGGAGGAAGCACTGCCACACAACACGCCCCAAATCAACGGAATCCAGGTAATCGGTTTCATCAGTTGTAAACGCAGTCGCCACTTGGGCAAATCCTGCACCTGTGCCCCTTTCATCCCCAACATTTGCCGCACCTGGGCTTGGCTTTCCGCTTCGCTCATGGCCGATTCTGGTAACATGACCTGTCAATTATAGCGCAGACGTTCCCCCCCACCCCTAGAGAAAATTGAGGGTTCGGATTGACAGCGGAATGGGGTGCAGGACATGACCTAAGTCCAGGGCTCAGCCATATCTTGAGGCTGATTAATCTGGCGATATTCTTGCGATCAGAATATGGTAAAATAGTGAGCGTAATGCCAAGTACAGCTATCTTGAAAAATCATGGACATTTTAACCACATTACGAGAGGATTATGCCCGGTTTCCTGAGCAACAAACCTACGATATTTATGCTGAAGATATTTATTTTGCTGACCCCATGATG
>JAUQVQ010000258.1:0-3331 GCA_039794725.1 Gloeomargarita sp. HHBFW_bins_162 | reverse complement strand
AACATTTACGCAAGAGGTTTAATGTTAATCGGCTCGTTCTTCAATATCAATATAGGGTAAATTGTGTTCCCCCACATAAATTTGGGTGGGACGAAAAATGCGGTTGTGATTTAACTGCTCTTTCCAGTGGGCTAACCAACCCGCCACCCGCGCAATGGCAAAAACGGGGGTGAATAAATCATTGGGAATCCCCAATTTGCGATAGACTAACCCGGAGTAAAAATCCACATTGGGATAAATGCCTTTGTGCCCTAGTCGCTCCACGACGACCCGTTCAATTTCGACGGCAATATCGTAGTAATCATCGGCTCCAAATTCGGCAAACAATTCCTTGGCTAAGTTTTGCAAAATGGTGGCTCTGGGGTCTTTGACTTTATACACCCGATGCCCAAAGCCGGGGATACGGGCTTTTTGTTCCAGTAATTTTTCCACATAGGGTTCCACCTGCGCCACCGAGCCAATTTCTTCAATCATTTGCATCACATCCTCATTGGCTCCCCCGTGCAGAGGCCCCGCCAGGGTTCCCACCGCCGAAGCCACCACGCCGTAGGGGTCGGTCAAGGTGGATGCCGTCACCATCGCCGCAAAGGTGGACGCATTGATCGTATGTTCGGCGTGCAGGGTCAAACACACATCCAAAACCCGGGCTTCCAAAGGATGCGGCACCCGCTCGCGCAACATGTAAAGAAAGTTTGCGGCATAGTTTTGGTCATCCCGAGGTTGCACCGGGTCATTGCCCTTGCGGATATGTTGAAAGGCCGCCACCATCGTGGGGATTTTTGCCAGCAACCGCACCACCGCCGCCCGAATGTACGCCGGGTCATCCAACGCCCGTCGGGAATAAAAGAGTCCGAGTGCCGCCGCCGAAGCCTGAAGCGCATCCATCGGATGACCGCTTTCGGGAAAACATTTCATCATGTCCCGGATGCGATACTTGACCCGCCGGTGGTAGGTAATTTCATGTTCAAACGCCTGCAATTCGCTCGCCGTCGGCAATATCCCCCAAATTAACAAATAGGCTACCTCTAAAAAACTACTCTTGGTCGCCAATTCTTCGATGGGAATGCCGCGATACTCCAAAATGCCGTGCTGACCATCGACAAAACTAATGCTGGACTGGGTCACGGGTACCCCTTCCAATCCCGGACGATATTCACAGGCAAACGAGGTCATGGCAATCACCGCAGGACTTCAATTTGCTCATTATAAAACGCTGTGCCCCTGCCACTTTGCACCAAAGGTTACCGTCGCCGTGCCGCCCGCAATTTCGCCGACCGGGAGCGGGGATTTTCCTGCTGTTCGGCGGGAGTGGGCGTTACTGGTTTAGGGGTGAGAATCTCCAGACGGTCATCCCGCCGGAATGCCCATTTCACCAGGCGGTCTTCCAAACTGTGAAAACTGATGATAACGATGCGCCCCCCCGGTTTGAGCCACGCCGGTGCCCGTTCGAGAAATCGTTCTAAACTGGTTAATTCCTCATTCACGGCGACTCGCAGGGCTTGAAAAATCTGGGTGGCCGGGTGGATACGCCCATACCGTGCCCCCGCTGGCACCGCCTGCCGGATGGTTTCGGCCAGCTGAACCGTGTTGGTCAACGGGCGTTTTTGCACAATAGCGCGGGCAATCCGCCGAGCAAAAGGGGCTTCGCCGTACTGGCTAAACAGATGCACCAACTCCGCCTCGCTGGCATGGTTAACCAACTCTGCCGCCGTTTTCCCCTGCCCCTGATCCATCCGCATATCCAAAGGGCCAGCGTGACGAAAACTAAACCCCCGTGCCGGTGTATCCAAATGCAGGGAACTCACCCCCACATCCGCCAGAATCCCGTCAAATTCCCCCCCCGGAAAATCGGCGTAATTCCCCTGCCACCAGGTCACCGGATAGCCGTGCAATCGTTGCTTCGCCAACGCCAACGCCTGGGCATCCCGGTCAATGGCGGTTAAGTGGATATGCGGCGTTTGTAACAATAATTCACTATGACCGCCCAACCCCACCGTCGCATCGAGAAAATGGCCGCCGCTGTGGGGTTGCAGATACGCCTGCACGTCCTGGGGCAATACGGGGATGTGTCCCCAATCCGGTATCATTAGTTACACGTCCTCCCTTCCTGGCAATGATAGAACAGCAGGGTTAAGACACTTATTCCCTTGCCTTTTCGAGGAGTGTATGAAAAAGATCGAAGCGATTATCCGTCCCTTTAAACTGGATGAAGTCAAAATTGCCTTAGTCAATGCGGGCATTGTCGGGATGACGGTGTCGGAGGTGCGGGGGTTTGGCCGCCAACGGGGGCAAACGGAGCGGTATCGGGGGTCGGAATACACGGTGGAATTTTTACAAAAATTAAAACTAGAAATTATTGTGGAAGATAGCCAGGTGGATTTGGTGATTGACAAGGTAATCGCCGCCGCCCGCACGGGGGAAATTGGGGACGGTAAAATTTTCATCTCCCCCATCGAGGGAGCTATTCGCATCCGCACCGGCGAACGGGACGCTGAGGCGGTATGACACTCAAGGCGGGGATTGCCGGACTGCGGGGCACGATTGATGCCCAGAACGAGAACCTGAATCCCGCAACGATTCTCAGCTATGCTCAGGCGTTTGGGGTGTGGGTGCAGACCGATTATCCCCAACCGACGGTGGTTTTGGGGCGGGACGGGCGCAATTCCTCGGCGATGGTAGCCGATCTGGTGCGTGCTGGGTTACAGAGTGTGGGGTGTCGGGTGGTGGATTTGGGGTTGACCTTAACGCCGACGGTGCAATTTACCCTCAGTCACCGGGACGATTACCACGCCGGGGTGATGGTGACTGCCAGCCACAACCCTCCGATTTGGAACGGGTTAAAGTTTCTTAATGCCCAGGGTTTTTTCCTGCCGGAAGTGGCTTGGCAACAGTTGGCAACCCACCGCCGGAGCCTCACAAACCCGGAAGTGCCTTTAGATAAAGTATTACCCGTAATCGCCGATGCCGATAGTTTTACAGCGCACCGAAATGCTGTGTTGCGTATCGTGCCGGTTCTGGAGATTCAATCCCGGCGGTTTCGAGTTGCCCTGGATGCCTGTAATAGCGGGGCGGTCTTGTGGCAGGGCTTTTTGCAGGCGTTGGGCTGTGAGGTGGTAGCTTGTCATACGGAACTGCACGGATATTTCAGTCGGGAACCGGAACCCCTGCCCGCCCATTTGGAGACACTGAAACGGTTGGTGCACACGGCTCATTGTGATCTGGGGTTTGCCGCCGACCCGGACGGCGACCGCTTGGTGCTGGTGGATGAGCGGGGCGAGGCCGTAAACGAGGAACATACAGTGGTCTTATGCGCCCAGGAACGGTTACATCA
>JAUQVQ010000257.1:0-3334 GCA_039794725.1 Gloeomargarita sp. HHBFW_bins_162 | reverse complement strand
GCCCAGGGTGACCGGGAAGGCGCCATTGCCGATTTTAGCCAGGTGGTGCGGTTGAACCCCAACGCTGGCGAAGCCTGGTTCCAACGGGGGTTAGCCTATTCCGTCCTGGGGCAAACCGAGGCCGCTCTGGACGATGCCCGCCGTGCCGCCCAGATTTTCCACAAACAGGGCAATACCACCGCCTACCATCGAGCCCGGAGCTTGGTGGCCTACCTGCAAAAATGAGCTTAACCCCCTGTGACCTCACCACCCTGGTCGCCGTCTGCCAGGAATTGCGGCGGGATTGGTTGCCTGCCCGGATGGAAAAAGTCCAGCAAACGGACAAACATCATCTCTACCTGGGGTTACGCACCCTGCACGGACGGGGGTGGCTTCTGCTTTCCTGGCATCCCCAAGCCGCCCGCCTCCACGCCAGTCCTCCCCCCCCACCGGAACCCGATACCTTTACCTTTAGCCAACAACTCTGGCACCAACTGGGTCATTTAGCCCTAACCGACCTCCGCCTGAGCGACCCCTGGGAACGAGTCGTGGAGTTGCACTTTGCCCCCCGCCCCGGCGACCCCACCCAATGGCTCCTTTATCTGGAAGTCATGGGACGCTACAGCAACGCCATTCTCACCCATCCCGACGGCACCATCCTCACCTGCGCCCACCAGGTCAGCACCCAGGAATCCCGTGTCCGCCCCCTGCAAACCGGCACCCGGTACCAACCGCCCCCGGCACTCACCCAGCCTATCCCCCGTTGCGACGAACCGTTTGAGCACTGGCGACAGCGGTTAGCCCTCATCCCCGTCCCCCTCAGTCGAGCCTTGATCCAAAACTACCGGGGTCTGAGCATGAAATTGGTGCGGGAAATGGGGCAATATCTAGGGCTTGACCCGGAGATCAATGTGAGTCAAATTACATCAGAAGAGTGGCAAAAATTATGGTCAGCTTGGCAGGAGTGGTTACAGGCATTACAGCAGGGGAAATTTACACCGGGATTAACCGCCCAAGGGTACACCGTTCTGGGTTGGAATCGCACCAAATCCTGTAGTAATGTCAGCGAATTACTCCACCATTACTATCACCAGTATTTAACCCAACAAACCTACCAACACCACCTTCATCAACTGGGGCAAAAATTACACCACTATCACCAAAAACTCCAGCAAAAAGCCCAGGTCTTTCGTGAAAAACTCAGCCAAGTCACCGCAGCGGAATCCTACCGCACCCAAGCCGATTTACTCATGGCAAACTTGCACCAATGGTCGCCGGGGATGCCGGTGTTAACCGTACCCGATTTTCATACGAATGAACTCATTACTATACCCATTCACCCCGAAAAAAACGCCCTGCAAACCGCCCAAGACCTCTACAAAAAATATCAAAAACTCAAACGAGCCAAAGATACGGTTTTACCATTATTAGATGCCGTCAAAACCCAGATGGCTTACCTCGAACAAATTGAAACTCTTGTGCATCAATTAGAAGCCACCCCCGATGAACATACGTTGGCAATTTTAGAGGAAATTTACAGCGAACTCACGCAACAGGGTTATGAGGTTAAGCCCCCCAGCTATCGGCCTCGTTCCGGGGGAAAAACCATCCCATTTTTAACCTTTATGACCCCCCAAGGCCATCCCATTTATGTCGGCAGAAATAACCGCCAAAACGAAGCCCTCACCTTTACCTATGCCAATGCTTACGACCTCTGGTTTCACGCCCAAGAAATTCCCGGTAGCCATGTGATTTTGCGGGTGCCGCCGGGGGAGCAACCGAGTTGCGACGATCTGCAAATGACCGCCAACATTGCTGCCTATTACAGCCGCAGTCGTCACAGCCAACACGTACCCGTTATTTACACCCCGGTTAAATACGTCCAACGCATCAAAGGTCAGCCCCCCGGCACAGTTAATTATCACCACGAACACGTCATTTGGGGGGAACCCCATCACGCTCCCATTCAGCAATTAACCTGGCAATATCTCCAACAACAAAAGCCCCCCGCCCAACCACGTCAAAAAACACCAACGGGTTAAATTCAACGCCTGTTGAATAACTTGAGGAGTAATTTCTCGATGGGATTCCCCCAATTTCGGTTTAATTTTCACCACCCCGTGATAGGTATTCACCCCGCCCAATTGCACCCCCAATGCGGCGGCATAACAACATTCACTCCACCCCGAATTGGGACTCGGATCAAAGGGGGCATCCCGACGACAAATGTGCCACACGTAGAGTGGTTTTCCTGACAGAAACCCAATCGTCAACACCACCAAACGACAGGGAAGCCACGTTAATACATCGTCTAAACGGGCACTTGCCCAACCCAAATGCGTGTAAGGGGGTGTTCGATACCCTACCATTGAATCTAATGTACTAACAGCTTTATAGGCAAACGCCCATACCACCGGGGATTGCCCCAGAGTTGCCCCCAATAGAGCATAAAACAGGGGAGCCATCACCCCATCGGTGGCATTCTCACTCACGGTTTCCAACACGGCTCGCAGCACTTCTGACCCATCCAAATGGTGCGTATCCCGCCCGACGTACTGACTGAGAATTATGCGAGCTTGCGCTAAATTGCCTGCGTGTAATGGGTGTAATACCTCCTCAGCCGCCCGGTGCAAACTCCGTCCGGCGAAGCAACTGGCTAACATAATAATTTGTACGATTATCGCCAAAATCGGATGCCATAGCTCAGCGGTAAAAATTAAAATGAATACAATCGAGCAAGTAATACTAACTGTGCCTAAAGTTAATACAATACCGGCAATCTTTTCACCGATTTTACCCAAATTTGCTTGCCAAACTAACCGGCAGTAAATGTTAATTCCCCAACCCATGATTTGCACAGGATGGAGCCATTGGGGCGGGTCACCAATCAGGTAATCTAAAATCGCCGCTCCCAGGATAATTGTGGTTGCTTTGGAGGTTAAAATCGGCTCAAACAATAGCACATCTCCTGCCCATACAAAATGAACGGTTCTTGAGGGGCATACCCCGCCGCTGGTTTGTGAATCTTTAATCGTTCAGAATTGCTCTATTTGCCCCCTAAACTATAGCAATCCCAAAGGGCACCTCTATTTATTGAAGCCGAGGGGAGATTCTCTTGCTAGAATGCCCGAATTACGGAGAACCAAATACGGGGGCTGCGCCCCTGCGACCGCAATTATGAATTAAGGGCACCTCTATTTATTGAAGCCAAGGGGAGATTCTCTTGCCAGAATGCCCGAATTACGGAGAACCAAATACGGGGGCTGCGCCCCTGCGACCGCTCATTGGCAATTTTTAGAGGTACCCTCTATTGATTGAGCGTCAGGAGAAGTCCGATGGCCAGAATGCCCAGATA
>JAUQVQ010000256.1:0-3335 GCA_039794725.1 Gloeomargarita sp. HHBFW_bins_162 | reverse complement strand
TAAATTCGCCGGAGTAGGCTCAGACATTGGGTTCAGGGGTAGCAACGGGCGTGGCACTGCGACTGGGGAAGACAAACCGCAACAAGGGGGGAGCCAGGAAGGTGGTTAAAATCACCATCACCACAATGCCCGCATCCAGGGCTTCGCTCAACGCTCCACTACTCGCCCCCGCCGCCGCAAACACCAGCCCCACTTCGCCCCGGGGAATCATCCCCACTCCGACCGCCAAACGGTTCAATTTCTCACCACCCCAACCCACACCCAAACCACTGGCAACCTTACCGATAATAGCAACGACCACGAGAAAAGCCGCCAACACCAAGCCTTCCCGATTCGCCGGGATCGCCGGGTTAAACACACTGAAATCCGTCCTCGCCCCCACACACACAAAGAAAATCGGCACAAAAAAGTCCGCCAAAGGCATCACCGTTTCTTCCAATTCCTGCTGTTTTTCCGTTTCGGAAAGAATCAAGCCCGCCGTAAACGCCCCCAAAATCGCTTCCAACTGAATCGCCGCCCCGATGACCGATAAAATCAACATCAAAATTAACGACATAACCAGCAAACTGCCCCGGGTTTTCATATTATTCACCAACCCCACAAACCAAGGGCTGAGCAGGCGGCCAATCAACACCGAACCCACCAAAAACACAGCCGCACCCACAATTAAGTAAATAACCCGGCTGACTTCCACTTCTCCCGTTTTCACCAAACTGGCTACCACCGCCAGGATAATAATCCCCAACACATCATCCAAAACAGCAGCTCCCAAAATCACTTGCCCCTCGGCGGAACTAAGTTGCCCTAACTCTGCCAACACCTTCGCCGTAATCCCAATACTGGTTGCCGTCAACGCCGCCCCGGCAAACACAGCCGCAATCGTGGGTACATGGAACAGGAAAATCAACCCTGCCGTTCCCACCACGAAAGGCACCGTCACCCCAATCACCGCCACAATCGCCGCCTGTGCCCCCACCCGGAGCAGTTCCTGCAAATTCGACTCCAGGCCAATCTCAAACAGGAGAATAATCACCCCCAATTCCGACAGCACCGACACCACTTCCCCTTGCGCCTCAAACGTGGCTTCCCATACGTCCGGGGACAACTGCAAAAACGGCTGTACCGCCTGCATGATCAGGGAATTTTGCGCTGTTACCTCTCCTTCGGGAAACACTAATAGATGCAAAATCGAAATCCCCACCACCGAACCGGCCAGCAGTTCCCCCAACACCGGCGGCAGGTCAAAACGGGCGCAGATTTCACCCCCCAAGCGGCTTGCCAGGTAAATGACCGTCAAACTCAGCAGACCTGTAATCAAAACAGCACTGGGATCGGCTGATACTGCCGCCGTTGCGAACGTAATCATAGGTCATCACCTGGAACACATTATCTGGGTGAGAGTGTACCCTAAATCGGGATGAATCACCAGAAAGTCAGTACCAAATTCACGGATAATGGGAGAAACAACTTGACCCCGCTCAAAATCCCATGTCTGACCCATCCTTTCCGGCCTTTCGGACAACCCTTACCCAGGCCAACCAAGCCGTTATTCAGGGGGATGCCACTCGGATCAAGCAGATTTATTCCCAGCGGGACGACGTTACCCTGTTGGGAGGATTTGGCGGCATTGAACGGGGCTGGACACAGGTGGCACCTCGTTTGGATTGGGCAGCCAGCCAGTTTTCCCGGGGAACCTTTGCAGAAGAGGACATCAGCGTGGTCGTGGGTAGTGAACTGGCCTACACCGTTACTATCGAACGCAACCAGGTTGACACAGGCAATCCACCGGAACCTCAAACCCTGGAGCTACGGGTCACGCAGATTTTCCGCCGGGAACCGGACGGGTGGCGGTTGGTGCATCGCCATGCCGATCCCTTCGTGCAGAAACGTTCCCCATGACAATGCGAACGGTTTGGATTGTGCGGCACGCTCACCGCCAGGACACGGACAACCCCCACTGGCGCAGTGAAGCGGCTTACCCCGACGACCCCGATCTCTCTCCCCAAGGGCATGACCAGGCACACAAGTTAGGACAATTTTTTGAACAGTACCCCTTAGATCACATTTTTTGTTCCCCCTTTTTACGAGCCATCAGCACCGCTTGGCCGGTCGCCCAACGCCAGAACTTACCCATCAAACTCGAAGCGGGTCTGGGAGAATTTCTCAATATCGAAACCTTCCCGACTCTCCCCAAACTGCACGAACGTCAAGAAATTTACCAACGATTTCCCCTCATTGATCAGAATTATCAGTCCCGGTTAATTCCCCCATTTCCTGAGGAAGATTTAGCGGCCATTGCCCGAGCCAGTCGGGTGACAGCGCAGTTGGTGGCGGAATTTTCCGGCAATTTACTTTTTGTGGGGCATGGGGTTTCCGTGTGGGGAGCAACCTGGGGCATATTACCCGATCAACCGGAAATTCAGGCCGGTTTAGGAGCCATTATTGAAATTCAACAAACCCCTACAGGCTGGCAGTTAATGCGAGCGGGCGATACCCGTTACTATCGCTAAACCAATCACCGTCCATGCAGGGCGATGTACAGCTTGGTGGGGGGAGTATCGAAATAGTCAAACAGGTGGGGGCACAAATGAAACACATGGTCTTCATACTCCGGGCAGATGTACTGCGACCAACTCCCATCCGACTCCACCAAATCTGCTGTAACAGTCACCTCCCCCGGCGGATAGTCCTCATCACTCACCAAAATCCGCTCCAGCGTGTGCCACCCTTGGTCTGCCATAATCTGGTCAATCAATTCACTGGTGCCCATGACAAAAGGTTCATCCAAAACCCCCAACTCGTAGTCGCTATACACCCAAGCCCCCGGGGTGCGGCGCAAGTTAGTAATCGTGGTGTAGTTCATCGTCGTTGCTCCTGAAGTAGAATTTGGTCTTGCGAAACATGAGAAATCATTAAATCCACAACCGTTTTTAATTCACTGGCTAAGGGGCTGGGACGGCGACGGTTAAACACTTCTGCAAGGCTTTGGTAATACCAAAGGGTTCCCGATTTTCCCCCGGTAAACCGCTCCCACAGCGCATCACCCATCTGTTGATAATCCCGCCAAAGACACTGAGCATTGTGCAATTTATCCGCATTCGATACCAATAAAATATCATCATCAGCGTCCTCTAAATGCTGGATATAAGTTGTTTTTCTCAGCCACCAATCCGGTTTTTCCCCCTCCCCCCACGTGTCGGTACAACCTAGGACAATCCGCAGGACATTTTCACCAAATTGGACGGCAATTTCGGATTCAATTTGGGCACGAGAACGCCCACTGGTGCGGGGGCCATCCTCCACACTGTCGTGCAACAGAGCGGCAATCGCTTGGT
>JAUQVQ010000255.1:0-3355 GCA_039794725.1 Gloeomargarita sp. HHBFW_bins_162 | reverse complement strand
CTGTTGTGATCTCATTTTTGATTGCTATAGAGGTGCTCTTAAACGATTAAAAAAGCAAAAAAGTGAGAGAACCAAATACAGGGCGCTACTGCAACCCTTGGTGCCAATTCTAAAGGGATTGCCACAGATATTATGACAATCCGCTCCTGATTTACCGGGAAATCCCAGGTGGATACATCCCTAACCCATCACCAACCCACCATCAATATGAAATACCTGCCCGGTAATATAACCCGCCGCCGGATGCAGTCCCAAAAACGCAACCAAACCGGCTACTTCTTCCGGTTGTCCATACCGCCCTAAAGGAATTAACTTTAAGAGGTCTTCCTGTTTTAAGCTCTCCGTCATTTCTGTACTAATAAACCCAGGTGCAACGGCATTAACGGTAATTCCCCGCGAGGCGTATTCTTTGGCAGTGGTACGAGTTAAGCCAATCACCCCTGCTTTGGCGGCACTATAATTCGCCTGCCCCGGATTCCCCATTACTCCGGCAATCGATGTGATATTAATAATGCGTCCCGATTTTTGTTTCATCATGATTTTCACTGCCGCACGAGTGCAGTAAAAAACCCCATGTAAATTCAAATTCATCACCCCATGCCAGTCCTCATCTTTCATGCGAATTAACAAGCCATCTTTGGTAATACCCGCATTATTGACCAACACATCCACCCGCCCCCAATGCGCCATCACTTTTTGAAATAAATCATCCACCTGTTCGGATTGAGAAATATCGGCTTGGACAACAAATGCTTCCCCTCCCAGGGCGTGAATTTTTTCAGCAACCTCTTGAGCTGCCGCCGTTGCACGACTGTAATTGACGACGATGCGAGCCTGAGATTGGGCAAAGGCAAGGGCAGTGGCTCGACCAATTCCTCGGGATGCCCCTGTGATGATAACGACAGGACTTTCACTCATGGTTAACCCAGTATCAATTCAGTTGGTTAATTATCTCATGGGCATCTCTATTTTTATTGAGTATCAGGAGAAGTCCTCGTGCCAGAATGCCCAAATTACGGAAAACCAGAGACGGGGGCTGCGCCCCTGCGACCGCTAGTTTGCAATTTTTAGAGGTACCCTATTGCCAGAACACCCAAATTACGGAAAACCAGAGACGGGGGCTGCGCCCCTGCGACCGCTAATTTGCAATTTTTAGAGGTACCCTATTGCCAGAATGCCTAAATTACGGAAAACCAGAGACGGGGGCTGCGCCCCTGCGACCGCTAATTTGCAATTTTTAGAGGTACCCTATTGCCAGAATGCCCAAATTACAGAAAACCAGAGACGGGGGCTGCGCCCCTGCGACCGCTAATTTACAATTTTTAGAGGTACCCTATTGCCAGAATGCCTAAATTACAGAAAACCAGAGACGAGGACTACGCCCCTGCGACCGCTAGTTTGCAATTTTTAGAGGTACCCTATTGCCAGAATGCCCAAATTACAGAAAATCAGAGACGAAGAACTGCGCCCCTGCGACCGCTAATTTGCAATTTTTAGAAGTACTCTATTGCCAGAATACCCAAATTACAGAAAACCAGAGACGGGGACTAGGCTCCTGCAACCGCTGATGATGAATTTTTTGAGAATTATCTCATGGGAACTCTGCATCTATTTCTTCGTTACTTTTTGCATTAAATCCAGAATCTGTTGGTGCATGGCCTGATCCCCCCTTTGTTCAAAGAGCGAAGCCGCCTTGCGAAAATCCACCAACGCCTCCCGCTTATTCCCCAACCGCAGACGCGCCAACCCCCGGTTCAAATAGGCATCGGCAAAATTCGGGTCCAGCCGCAAGGTGCGATTGTAATCCTCAATTTCCCCCAACACATCCCCCAAATCAAAGCGAGCCGTCGCCCGATTGTAATAGGCCACCGCATAGTCCGGGTTGATCCGAATCGCCTCGGTATAGTCCTCAATCGCCCCCGCCACATCCCCCAAGTCAAAGCGAGCATTGCCCCGCTTGCTATACACTTCCGCTAAATTCGGGTCAAGTTGTAATGCTACTGTATAATCGGCAATCGCCTCCTGGAGTTGATTCAAACTGTGATAGGCAAACCCCCGGTTGCTGTAACCGCGCGCATCTTCGGGGTTGAGTTGAATCGCTTTAGTATAATCAGCTACCGCCCCCTGTTTGTCCCCCAGCATAAAACGGGCAATCCCCCGATTGTAATACGCCTCCCCAAACTCCGGGTTAAACCGAATCGCCTCCGTGTAATCCTCAATCTCCCGTTGCACCTGCCCCAACTCCCCGTAGGCCACCCCCCGATTGTAATACGCCTCCGCCAAGGTAGGATTCAACCGCAACGCTTCCATATAGTCCTGGAGGGCTTCCTGCACCTGCCCCAACTCAAAATAGGCACTGCCCCGCTTATTGTAGGCTTCGGCAAACTCAGGATTGTACTGCAACGCCTGGTGCAAATCCGCCAACCCCGCACTGTACTGTTCTAATCCCAAGTAGGCCACTCCCCGGTTGTAATACGCCTTGGCATCTTCAGGATTCAACGCCAAGGCCGCCGTGTAATCGTCAATAGCTTGGGCATAATTTTTCAGCATCAGGTGAGCAAACCCCCGATTGCCATACGCTTTCGGGTCACGGGGACGCAGATGAATCGCCTGGGAATAATCCGCAATCGCTCCCTCGTAATCCCCCAACATGAACCGAGCAATGCCCCGGTTGTAATACGCCTCCCCAAAACGGGGGTCAATCTGCAGCGCGCTGGTATAATCGCTCACCGCCCGAGGGTAATCCCCAATCATAAAGTGAGCAAATCCCCGGTTATTAAACGCCTTTGCATCCCCCGGATTCACCTGCAGTGCCTGGGTGTAATCCAGAATCGCCCCTTGATAATCTCCCCGCCGCGCCTTATCAAAAGCCCGGATGAAGAAATTTTCCACAATCATGGTGGCGGTCTCAGCAAATTAGGAACCCGAATTAAACCCAACCCCATGATGACCCAATGGTGAGATTCTGGGTGGGAATAGAGGAAGGGCTACTCTAAAATTAAAGTGAGTAATCGTTTGACCTCTACCCTTTTCTATCTTAAGGGCACCTCTATTTAGGAAACCTCTATTTATTCAATCGGACAAAGAATCCTTTAGCCAGAATCCAGAAGTTACGGAGAACCAATGTCGGGGGGTGCGCCCCTGCGACCGCTAATCACCAATTTTTAGAGGTGCCCTTTATTCAAGCGAGCCAAGAATCTCTTAACTGGAATCTAGAGATTATGGAGAACCAATGTCGGGGGGTGCCCCCCTGCGACCGCTAATCACCAATTTTTAGAGGTGCCCTTTATTCAAGCGAGCCAAGAATCTCTTAACTGGAATCTAGAGATTATGGAGAACCAAGGTCGGGGGGTGC
>JAUQVQ010000254.1:0-3356 GCA_039794725.1 Gloeomargarita sp. HHBFW_bins_162 | reverse complement strand
AGGTCAATTTCCCGCTCAATATCCCGCAGACGATGGGGGGGAACCGTCACTTGCCAGCCGTGCGCTGTTGGTTTCAACGTAAATCCCAAAGCCGTTAATGTCTTGACAATATGCGTATCTTCTAATGCACCTGTAGTGATATTCCCCAAAAATTCTTGCACCTTCTGCCGATGTAACGGCAAGACCCTGGGGGTCACATCCCGCCGGTCGAATTGGCCGATGCTTACCAGCTTGGCACCCGCATACTCCTGAAGCAATTGCACCGCCCGCCCCCAAGCCAGAGCCAAATCCGCCGGGTTCACCCCCCGTTCATAGCGGGCTGAGGCTTCCGTGCGCAGACCCACCGAGCGAGCCGACCGCCGGACTGTGGCTGGGTCAAAAATTGCCGCCTCTAGCAGTACATTTTTAGTATGATTAGTCACTTCTGTGTCTGCTCCGCCCATCACACCGGCCAGGGCAACGGGTTGGTCATTGGCGGTAATCACCAGGGTTTGGGGCGTTAAATGGCGAGTTTGGTCATCGAGGGTTTTGAGCGATTCCCCCGCCTGGGCTAAGCGCACGCCTAGTTTCAGTGCCTTTTTCCCCGCCACTTTTTGCAGTTGATCCGCATCAAAAGCGTGCAGCGGTTGTCCCCACTCCAACAGTACATAGTTGGTAATATCCACAACATTATTGACCGAGCGAGTCCCTGCCCGCTCCAGACGTTGCCGCAACCACACCGGCGCCGGGGCAATGTGAATATCGCTAAACTGCGTTCCCCAGTACACCGGACAAGCCATCCCATCGGGAATGTCAATTTTCAGCTTGGCGGGCGGCAAAGGTACATCAGGAATGTCTGGTAATTGTACTGTTGTTTCAAACAGAGCCGCTACTTCCCGTGCCATCCCCACCATACTGAGGGCATCGGCTCGGTTGGCTGTAGAGGCCACTTCCAGAATGACATCGTCCAGACCCAAAAGAGGCCGGACATCCTGCCCCAGAGTCAGTTGCGGTTCTGTAAAGATGTGAATCCCCTCGGATTTTTTCTCCAGTCCCAACTCCGCCAGCGAGCAAATCATGCCGAAGGAGTCCACCCCCCGTTTGTTGGCTTGGGCGATTTTCAAATCAATACATGGTAAATACGTGCCTACCAGGGCGACCGGCACCAGAGCATCGGCGCGCACATTGGCCGCTCCACAGACAATGGTGAGCGGTTCCTCCTGTCCCACATCCACCCGACACACGCTCAACTTGTCCGCCTGGGGATGCGCCTGCCGTTCCAGCACCCGTCCGACCACCACGCCATCTGCCCACGTCCGCCGGTCTTCGATGTCCTCAACTTCAAACCCCGCTATGGTCAACCGTTCCGCCAACTGCGCCACCGTCACATCGGCAGGTAAGGCCACCAATTCCCGCAACCAATTGAGAGAAACACGCATTCTGGATTTGCCAATCGCCACAGCTTATTATAGAAGCCTGGTTTCCCGAATGGGTTAGGCTACGAGTTGCCTTGCCGCAAGGCCGAGATTATCCAAAAGGTTGACATCACTTGGGTTGCAGGGGCACAATCCCCGTCTCTATAGCAATCCGATTTGATTTTAGAACGGTAGCTTTGCCCAGAGGACAACCCTATGAGCATCCAAAGATTAGAGAAAACCAGAGATGGTGGTACCTCCTGCAACCGCTTATTCTTTTGAGATTTTGTTTCATTTTCAAATAGGATTGCTATATTCACCCTCACCCCCGACCCCTCTCCCATCCAGGGAGAGGGGGGGCTTACGCCCCTATTTGAATTGGCAACAAAGGTCGCAGGGGGGCAGCCCCCGTCGCTGGTTCTCTTAAGGGCATCTCTAAAAATTGGTGATTAGCGGTCGCAGGGGGGCACCCCCCGTCGCTGGTTCTCCGTAATTTCTGGATTCTAACCGAGAGATTTTTTCCCCGATTAAATAAAGGGAACCTCTATTAATTCATGATTAGCGGTCGCAGGGGCGTAGCCCCCGTTTTTGGTTCTCCGTAATTCGGGCATTCTGGCAATAGAACTTTTCCTTTGCTTCAGTAAAGGGAACCTCTATTAATTCATGATTAGCGGTCGCAGGGGCGTAGCCCCCGTTTTTGGTTCTCCGTAATTCGGGCATTCTGGCAATAGAACTTTTCCTTTGCTTCAATAAAGAGAACCTCTATTAATTCATGATTAGCGGTCGCAGGGGCGCAGCCCCCATCTCTGGTTCTCCGTTATCTGGGCATTCTGGCAATAGAACTTTTCCTTCGCTTCAATAAATGAGAGTTTCAACGGATTGATGATAATGGCACCATCGCACCACGAATAATTACAGGGCACTTCTGAAAATTGTGAATTAGCCGTCGCAGGGGGGCACCCCCCGCCTCTGGTTCCCCGTCATCTCTGCCTTCTCACTCAAAAATTCTCTGCCCGTTTGAATACATAGAGGTACAGGTAATTTACTTGAAACTCTCCAATAAATAGAGGTGTCCTTGAGTTATTAACATTTACGCAAGAGGTCTAATGCGACAAGACGGGTCAAAATTGGGGAGACTAGGCCGTAAGCCGGGTTCTGTTCGAGGGCGATTATCTATCTAGGATGACGGTTACCCGCCACCTCAAGCGGTTCCCAAGCACGGGACGGGAAAAAGACCAACCCTTGTCCCTCCACCTTGCTCTCAACCGGGGTTTACCGAGCCAGTACCTCTCGATACTGCTGGTGCGCTCTTACCACACCTTTGCACCCTTACCTGTACTGACAGATGACAGCCATCGGCGGTATGTTTCTGTGGCACTTTCCGCACAGTCGCCTGTCCTGGGAATTACCCAGCGGTTTTGGTCTTTCGAGAGCCCGGACTTTCCTCAGATGTGTAATACATCCGCAATCGCCACACCTACTCTCCCATTGTTAATTTTAGCAAGGACGCTGGTGGCAGAAACGAACCTCTCCTCGGCTTGGATGATAAAGGTGCCCTACCGTATTTTGGGAAAAGCATCCCCAGGGATTTGGCAGAGGCAGAGCCAATGGGTTATAATCAGTGTCTATCCCTATTTGGGTCGCTTTATCTCAGCGCATCAGTTTAGGAGGTTCAATACGCTTGGGTAATCAAAAGAAGGCAGGCGTGGGTTTTACCCATGAAGAATTTGCGGCCTTGTTGGATCGCTATGATTATCGGTTTAGTCCGGGGGATGTAGTGCCGGGAACGGTATTTGCCCTGGAACCCAAGGGGGCGTTGATTGATATTGGGGCGAAGACAGCGGCGTTTATCCCCCTGCAGGAGATGTCCATTAACCGGGTGGATAGCCCCGATGAAATTTTGCAACCGGATGAGATGCGGGAGTTTTTCATCCTGTCGGAGGAGAACGAGGAAGGCCAGTT
>JAUQVQ010000253.1:0-3374 GCA_039794725.1 Gloeomargarita sp. HHBFW_bins_162 | reverse complement strand
TGGTTCGCAGTTTGAATAAGCCGGTGGAGTACCTGCCGGTTGCCGAAACGATTTTGCGCTCAATGGCGGTTTTGTATCCCGATGAGGACCCGACCGAGTGGTTTCGCACCCAGACTCCCCGACCGCAACCTTCGATATTACCGCCCCAGGAGTGGTTTGACCTGCGTTTGGAACTGGTGAATCGCACCAACCCCCTGCGGATCAAAATTCTCATCGCCCGCACCCTGCGCCAGGGGGATGTTACGCCCAGTGCCCCCTGGTTGATGGTCAAGGGGCTGGAACTAGAACGTTTACTGCCGGATTTATTACTCGCCTGTCCTGACTATCCCGAACTCTGCCAACGTCTGGAAACCGTCGCCATGCAGTTGGAAGAACCGGAAGAGTATCAACAGGTGGTGGGGACGTTGTTGGAAGTCCTGGAGCCGGTGTACCAACGCCTGCAGCGACGCCAGACCCTTGCTGATGCGGACGTGCCGGTGAAGAATCCCGACAATGACGAAGCATCCCCGGTGGTGGTCGGCCCTGAGCCAGAACTGCCACCGCCGGACACCATGTTAGGAGATAACGAATCCCCGGCGACGCATGGGGTAGAACCAGAACCGCCCCCAGAAACCTCGGTCGTGACCCACCCCGACTCCCCGGCGGAACCGGCTCGGGTCAGTGACTTGTTGCAACAGGAATTACAGGAACTTTCGACGGAAGCGGAATTGCGGCGGTTAGTCTCAACGGCGTTGCATCAAATCATGGAGAATATGGAGCAGGTGTTTCGTACCCTAGAAGCCGATTTGGCAACCGCCACTCGCCATTTGCCCCCGGCAACCCGGTACCGTTACCTGCGGGAATTTGTCACCCAGGTACAGGAGATGGCCGACCGTTTTGCCCAAATTCTCAACCGCTTGGAACAACGAGGGTAATCATTTATGGGTACCTCTAAAAATTGCCGATCAGCGGTCGCAGGGGGGTACCCCCCGCCTCTGGTTCTCTGTAATTTCTGCATTCTGGCTAAAGGATTCTTTGTCCGATTGAATAAATAGAGGTTCCCTTATGGATGCCGCCGAATTACTCCAAAGCTACAGCGAAGGCAAAAACGATTTTTCCGGGGAAGACCTGCGGGGCATTCGCCTCAACCAAGCGGATTTGATCAATATCAACCTGTCTCGCTGTGACCTGCACGGGGCGGAACTGGTGTTTGCCTACCTGAGTCGGGTGAATTTGCAAGGGGCGAAGTTGAATAACGCCAATTTGAGCGGGGCGTATCTGGCGCAGGCCAACCTTACCGGCAGTGATTTGAATGCGGCGCAATTGCACGGCAGTGTTTTGTATCGGGCAAACCTGTCTCGCAGTCATGCCGTTTTTGCCAATTTCCTGGATGCCAGTCTCGTGGAAGCCGACCTGCGGAGTGCCAATCTCTCCAGCGCCAACCTGCGGGGAGCCTGTCTGCGGCAAGCGAACTTGAGTTCCCCGCGCAAAGGCGGTGAGCGGGTCAACCTGCGGCGGGCAGATTTGCAGGGAGCCGATTTACAAGGGGCGGATTTACAAGGGGCGGATTTGTGCTGGGCCGACCTGCGGCGAGCCAATCTCCGGGGTGCCAAACTGCTGCACAGCAACCTCGCCAACGCCAATCTCAGTAACGCCATTCTCGACGAAGCCAACCTCAACGATGCGGATTTGAGCGAAGCGATTTTGAACCGTGCCCACCTTCACCACGCCCAACTGGTGCGGGCGGTTCTGCTCGAAGCCGATCTCACCGATGCCCGTTTGCCCCAGGCCAACCTCACCGAAGCCAAAGCCAGCAAAGCCGTGTTCCTGCGCTGTCAGTTGCATGAAGCCAAATTCATCCGTGCCGACCTGAGTTTAGCCGTGTTGAGACAGGCACAGATGCCCCAAGCGGTTCTGCACGAAGCCTACCTGACCAAAGCCGACCTGCGGGATGCGGATTTAAGCCAAGCCAACTTCCTCAAAGCCGATATTGGTGGGGCAAATTTAACCGGCGCTACCCTCACCGGTGCCACCATGCCCGATGGCCGGGTCGTGAATTAACGCCGGGACGGGTTGTGTCAAACAGTGCAGACCGCCCAACCCCTCAACAATCGCCCGACTGTCAATGCCCACCACCTGCCGTTGCGGGAACAATTTTTGCAGAATGCCCAAAGCCACCTCATCCTGGGGGTCATCAAACACCGGGACAAGCACCACCCGATTGCCGATGTAAAAATTCGCATAACTGGCGGGTAAGCGTTGCCCGTTATCAATCACGGGTTGGGGCATGGGCAAGGGGATCAGGGTGAAATTTAATTCTGGAGCCAGCGATTGTAAATACTGCCAATTCGCCTGAAGCGAGGCGTAATTCGGGTCAGAGGGATTATTTTCTAGGGCAACCACAAGGGTATCCGTAGCCACAAACCGAGTCGTCACATCCACATGGCCGTCCGTATCATCCCCCTGAATTTCCACATTCAACCAAATCACCCGCTCTGCCCCAAAATACACCCGGAAATACTCTTCCCAGTCCTGAGTCGTCATGCCGGGGTTGCGCCGGGGATGGAGCAAACAGTCCTGCGATGCGAGTAAAATTCCCGTGCCGTTGGCGTCAATCGCCCCGCCTTCCAACACCGGCTCTAGGGTCAAACAAGGCCGGTTCAGAATAGCGGCCATCTGCGCCCCTACCCGTTGATCCTGCGCCCAAGGGGGGTATTTTTCGCCCCAGGCGTTGTACTGCCAATGGGTTGCCACCAATCGCCAGCCATTCTCCGTTTTTTCCTGGATAAAAATAGCTCCGTGATCCCGACACCAGGCATCATTTGTCGGTAAAATATGCAGAATAACGTTAGAACAATTGCCTAATATCAGCTGTACGTGTTCTCGGTGCTGGACATCCAGGACGTTAATATGCACCGTTTCCCCTTGACTCAAGTACCGCACCGCCTGCGCCAAAGCCAGTTCGGCTTGAGTTAACCGCTGCGGCCAGGTTTCCCGATTATGCGGCCACGACAACCACGTCCCCTGATGGGGTTCCCATTCCGCTGGTAAACGTCGGGGTGGATGCACCTTTGCTCCTAAACGTCCCCGTCTGATTGTACCGCGAGTGCTTCAAGGGCACCTCTATTTATTTAGGGAAGCTAAGGGAAAATTCTCTTGCCAGAACGCCCGAATTAGGGAGAACCAGAGGCGGGGGGTGCCCCCCTGCGACCGCTAATCACCAATTATTTTTTTTATTTAAGCGAGCTATAGCAGTCCTTTTTGAGTGTGAAACCAGGGTCGCAGGGCGTAGCCCCGTTTTGGTTTTCTCCCCTCTCCCGTTTCTGGGAGAGGGGCAGGGGGCGAGGGCAGACGGGAACGAGGCATTACTTCTGTTGTGATCTCATTTATGATTG
>JAUQVQ010000252.1:0-3388 GCA_039794725.1 Gloeomargarita sp. HHBFW_bins_162 | reverse complement strand
CCAGCGCGCTGTTGCCGTTGCGGCGGGGGGAACGGCGGTTGGCTCCGCTGGTGCATTTGCGGGAAAATTTCCAGGATATTTCTGTTCCCCGGTTCAATGACCAAGGGGATTTGGCACCGCTGCAACTAGACCTGATTCAGCAGGGGGAATTGGTGCAAACCCTGATCAGCAATCGCACCGCCAAAGAGTACGATTTGACCCCCAACGGTGCCACCCGCTCCGAATCCCTGCGGGCACCGGAACTGGGACCGGGAACCCTGGCAACGGCAGAGATTGGCGCGACCTTGGAGCGGGGGTTGTACGTATCAAATTTGCACTATTTGAATTGGAGCGACCAGGCCACCGGGCGGATTACCGGCATGACACGCTACGCCTGTTTTTGGGTGGAACAGGGGGAATGGGTTGCCCCGATTGAAAATCTCCGGTTTGATGAAACGCTTTATCACTTTTGGGGGGAAGGGTTGGTGAATTTGACCGAAACCCAGGAATTGCTCCCCGCTACGGATACCTACGACCATCGCAGTTTAGGGGGTGTGTTGGTGCCGGGGATGTTGGTGCAGGATTTTAGCTATACATTGTGAGTTTTTACGCATCTATTCAAGACAGGAAAGTTAAGCTATTATGACGGTCGAGGTATAGATGTCCCCCCGTTACTCGCCGGTGTGAAGGAGGTGTCGGTTGCATCCTGTGGATGACATTCCCGAAGCCCAGCGGCGTTTACCCCCTCGTCCCCAGCGTCCGCCCGTATCCTGGTGGTGGGTTGGCTTGGCTCTGCCGGTGGTGGCACTGGCGGCGGCAATTTGGGGGTGGCCTGACCGTACCCCTACACCCGATGTGGCGGAACCGACCCCTACGCCCACCGTTGTCCCCCAGACGTTGTTCGGACATCTACCGTACCCGGAAGCCCAGCCGGAGGACCTGCAGGCGGTGACTGCCGATGGTCGGGTCAAGTTGCACCGGGATGCCGCCCAAGCCTTTCTCGCTATGCAGAGAGCCGCCCGTGCCGAGGGGGTGATTTTGGTACCCTTGTCGGGGTTTCGTTCGTACCAACAGCAACAGTCTTTGTTTTACGATGTCAAGGCGGAACGGGGGCAACAGGTGGCGGAACGGGCGCAGGTGAGTGCTCCCCCCGGCTACAGCGAACACCACACGGGCTACGCATTGGACATTGGCGATGGCCGCCAACCGAGTACTCACATCGAATTGACCTTTGAGCAAACGGCGGCTTTTGCCTGGTTACAGAAGCGGGCGGCGGCATTTCACTTTGAACTGTCCTTCCCCCGGGATAACCCCCAAGGCATCAGTTACGAACCCTGGCACTGGCGATTTGTCGGCACACCGGCCAGTTTGGAATTGTTTTACCGAGCCAGACCCGTTTCTGAGGGAGTCAAATAGAGTATCATCAGAGGCGAACCCTGGGGTATCATCTATGCGCCGTCGCCGTTATCTCTATCTCAGTACGTTGGCCGGGTTGGGGGCAGTGGCGTGTCAGTCTAAGCCCGTTCCCCCACCGGAAACCACGCCGACGCCAGGACAACCCGTTTTTTTGAATGGAGCCGGAGCCACGTTTCCTTCGTTTCTATACCTAAAATGGTTTGCTGAGTATCAAAAACTCTATCCCGAAGTGCAGATTTCCTATCAACCGATTGGCAGTGCTGCCGGGATTCAACAGTTTCTCACGGGGACGGTGGATTTTGCGGGTAGTGATGTGGCGATGACCGATGAGGAGGCGGCCAAGGTAGAACGGGGGGCGTTGTTTGTGCCGATGACCGCAGGCAGTGTGGCTGTGGTGTACAACATTCCCGGTGTGCCGACAGGACTGAAACTTTCCCGCCAAGTGTTACCCGGCATTTTTCTCGGCCAAATTACCCGCTGGAATGATGCAGAAATAGCGGTATTAAATCCCGAATTAACCTTGCCCAATTTGCCGATTACGGTCGTCCATCGCTCCGATGGCAGTGGCACAACGGCGATTTTTACCAGTCATTTGAGTGCCATTGACGCCCAGTGGAAAAATCAAGTCGGGAGTGGGTTAACCGTGAATTGGCCGGTGGGCACGGGCATCAAAGACAATGCCGGAATTAGTGCCCAAATTCAACAGGGGGAAGGGGTGATTGGCTATGTAGAAACGGCCTATGCCCAACAATTAAAACTGGCGACAGCCGCCTTAGAAAATCAAAGCGGCAAGTATCTTTTACCCACCCAAAATTCTGTGGAAAAAGCGGTCGCCGATGTGAAATTAGATGCCAAACTGCGGGGGTTTATTCCCGACCCCACCAGCCCGGAAGCCTACCCGATTGTAAGTTACTCCTGGTTTTTGGTTTACCAAAAATATGAAGATAAACTCAAGGGCGAAACCCTGCGAAAATTCATCAAATGGGCCTTAGTGGAGGGACAAAAATACGGTTCGGAATTAAGCTATGTCCCCTTACCGGGGCCAGTGGTCGCCCAAGCGCAAACCTTAATGCAACAACATACCCTTATTGCATCCCCTTAGTTGACGGAGAATGAGTAGATGACCCTACGGCTCCATATTGGCGGGCAACATCCCCACCCCGACTGGAAAATTGTGGATGTGATCCCCCGCCCGGAAGTGGATTATGTGATGAATGCCGCCGATTTAAGTGGGTTTGCCGACGAATCGGTGGATGTAATTTATACCAGTCATGTTTTGGAGCATTTTCACCATTCATTAAATAATGAACTTTTGCGGGTGTTAATCGAGTGGCGGCGGGTACTCAAACCGGGGGGTAAATTATTAATCAGTGTGCCGGATTTGCAGGTGTTGTGTTGGTTGTATTGCAACCCGAATTTAATGCCCGAAGAACGGATGTACCTAATGCGGATTATTTTTGGGGGGCAAATTAATGAATATGATGTGCATAAGGCGGGGTTAGATGTGGATATTTTGGGCATGTATATTACTCAGGCGGGATTTAGTGATTATGAACGGGTGAGTGAATTTAATTTGTTTCCCGATTGCAGTAGCATGAGAATCTTGGATACTTTAATTAGTCTGAATGTGATTGCGACCCGCTAAAGGGCACCTCCAAAAATGGTGAATTAACCTGAGTTCGGGACAAGGGGTTGGTCAAAAGAAGTCATTAGACCTCTTGCGGGAGTGATTTATACCTAAGGGAGAGTTCATAGTTAATGATCCCGGCAATTAACCCCCGCCGACGGCGGCGATTGCGATAACGTTCAGCTAAAATCCGCCAGATTTTTAAGGAACGAATCGTACTCGCCTTTGGGCGAGTTCATGAGGGCACCTCTATTAATTCATCATTAGCGGTCGCAGGGGGGCACCCCCGCCTTTGGTTTTCCGCAATTCCTGGATTCCAACTAAAAGATTTTTGGCTCGCTTAAATAAATAGAGGTGTCCTCAAGG
>JAUQVQ010000251.1:0-3389 GCA_039794725.1 Gloeomargarita sp. HHBFW_bins_162 | reverse complement strand
TTAACTCAAATGGGCTGGGGAGACCAAGAATCCGCTCACAAAAATTGCCCCCACAGAGGGAGCAATGTGAGATCGTCAATCGGAGGGTTGGAATAGCTTACGCTAAGCTCTTACAATACTCTCCTCTTTCCCAGTATTTCGTATCGTTGGCTACGAATCCGTAATTTTTCCCTAATTCAGGATGGGTTGGGCTTATCATTAAGTTAGATTTGCTATGCCCGTCGCTGGGGGCTGGCTCAGGTGGATTCTGGGTGGCAATCCTTTGCAGGGTCGCAGGGGGATAGTCCTCGTCTCTGGTTCTGGCAAATGTCTGCATTCTCACTAAGAAATTCTCTGCCCCTTTGCATAAATAGAACTACTCTTTAGGGCACCTCTAAAAATTGGTGATTAGCGGTCGCAGGGGGGCACCCCCCGGCTCTGGTTCTCCCTAATTTCTGGATTCTAACCGAGAGATTTTTTCCCCGATTGAATAAATAGAGGTGCCCTTTAGAAGAATAAGGGTCGCAAGGGTGCCGCCCCCGTATTTGATTCTTTAACTCATTTGTTTTTTAATCGTTTCGGATTGCTATGGGCATCCATCACTTCTACAACAGGTCTATTAATTGACTGAGCCACTGTTTGGGTTGCTTCCCCTGGGGTGCCAGCAAAACCCGCCGTCCCTTGCGAATGGGTTGCCACATTAAATGCACATAGTTCTTCGGCCAATCGGGTAATCGCTCCGGCCATTCAATCGCCGTGATTCCCGGTGCAGCTTCCTGCCAGTAGTGCTCCAGATTGAGTTGCTGGACTTCGTGAGGACTTAAGCGGTACAAATCCAAATGGTAGAGGGGAATGCGACCTTCGGGGTATTCCTGAATCAGGGCAAAGGTGGGACTGGTCACAAGTTCGGCAATCCCTAGCCCCTGAGCCAACCCTTGGACAAGGGTGGTTTTGCCACTGCCTAAATCCCCCTGAAGCATGAGGATGGCACCCGCCGGTAAAACCTGCGCCAGGGTTAGCCCCAGATTGAGCGTTGCCGTTGGGTCGGCTAAATCCATTACCACCATGCCTGCACCCGGCTATACCAACGCATCAGGACATGGGCTAACCGTTGGGAGTGGTGTTGCACCTGGTTTTTGTGGGGGTCCTCCTGGATCACATCGGCGAGGATCAAACGATACCCCATTTTAACCACCTGCTCCCGGTCTAGTTCCACAAACCCCGCCCCCACCTGACCATACCGTTGCAGGGCTTGCGGCGAGGGGGGTTTCTTTTGCACCAAAACCACATCAAAAATCCTCTGCCCCGTCACCCGTTCGATGGCGCGCAGATGGTCGGATACTCGGTAGCCCTGGGTTTCCCCCGGTTCGGTCATGGCATTGCAAATGTAAATCCGGGGGACAGTGGCACGGGCAATCGCCTGGGTAATTTCCGGGACTAACAAATTGGGAATCACGCTGGTGTAGAGACTGCCCGGCCCGACCAAAATTAAATCCGCTTCTTCTATCGCCTCAATCGCCTTGGGCAGGGCGGGGGGATTCGCCGGAGTACAACCAATGCGGAGGATTTGCCCCCTGGCTTTCGGGATTTGTGATTCCCCCTCGATGTGCCGCCCGTCCGCCAAGTCCGCCCACAGATGCACATCCGCCATCGTTGCCGGTAACACCTGCCCCCGCACCGCCAACACCCGCGAACTGGCGGCAATCGCCTGCTCCAAATTCCCCGTGATGTCCGTGAGGGCGGTTAAGTACAAATTACCAAAACTGTGGCCGCTCAACCCTTCCCCCGATTCAAACCGATATTGGAAGAGTGCGGTTAACAATTGCTCCTCGCTCGCCAAGGCCGCCAAACAGTTGCGAATATCCCCCGGTGGCAAAACCCCTACTTCCCGCCGCAGTCGCCCCGACGACCCCCCATCATCAGCAACCGTGACAATGGCGGTGATATTACTGCTGTAGGTTTTCAAGCCCCGCAAAAGGCGCGATAACCCGGTTCCCCCCCCCAGCGCGACAATCCTGGGTCCCCGGTTGCGTTGCCGTTGGGCAATCAGGACATCCACCAGGGCTTGATCCCCTTCCGGGCGCAGGACTTCGGTTAAACTGCCCACCGAGCGGGTCTGACTCCAAATAATTAACCCAATCCCCACCAAAATCGCCACCGGCCCGGAAATGTAACTGGGAATGACCGTCGCCAACCCCCGCAGGATACTTTCGATGAGTTGCAACAAACTATTCACCGGGGTCAGACGCAGGAAAATGGACAACCCCAGCACCACCAACACCGTGCCGATGAAGGTGACCAGCAACCAACGTTTGACCAGCAAGCCGGGCTTGAGCCATTTCAGCCATTGCCGCAGTCGGGGAGGAGCGGATTTACCCATATAGGTGACGCACTCAGCATTGGTTTTGACTGTAGCAAATGCGTGAATCCCTGGGAAGTTCCCCAGTAGGGCACCTCTAAAAATTGGCGATTAGCGGTCGCAGGGGGGCACCCCCCGGCTCTGGTTCTCCGTAATTTCTGGATTCTAACTGAGAGATTCTTTTCCTGATCGAATAAATCGAATAAATAGAGGTGCCCTAGTATTCAATCCCCGCCTGCGCCTTGATCCCCTGGGTACGAAACGGATGTTTACGCAGGGTCATTTCCGTGACTAAATCGGCGTAATCCATTAACTCCGCCGGTGCGCCCCGCCCGGTGAAAACCACATGGGTCTGCGGGGGTTTGTCGGCTAAATCCTGCAACACTTGATTCAGGTCTAAATAACCCAATTTCAAGGCTACATTCACTTCATCCAAAACCGTTAAATAATAATCCGGGTTTTTCAGGTAACGACACGCTACCGCCCAGGCGTGTTGGGCGCATTGCCGGTCTCGTTCCCGGTCTTGGGTCTCCCAAGTGAACCCTTCCCCCAAAGCGTGCCAGGCGAGCCGGTCGGACAACTGTTCTAAAACCGTGCGCTCCGCCGGACACCAGGCTCCCTTGATGAACTGAATCACCGCCACCCGATAGCCATGCCCCAGAGAACGCAGAACCATCCCCAAGGCCGCGGTGGTTTTCCCCTTGCCGTCCCCCGTATGGACAATGACCAGCCCTTTTTCGGTACATTGGGCGAGCCGTTCCGCCTGTACCCGCTGGCGTTGTTGCATCTTTTGCCGGTACTGCTCCGGGGTGAGCACCTTACTTTTTCTTGGAGCGGGATTTGGTTTCTTTCTTGGGTGCGGCTTCCGCAACCGGAGTGGGGGCCGATTCCGCAACCGGAGTCGCTTCGGCTACAGGGCTAGGGGCTTCTGGAGTTGCAGCCGTCTGCTCTGGCGTTTCGGTGGGTTGGGCAGGGGTGGTTAATTCCTCCCCCAACCGATAGCGGGTAAAACGGCGCACCCGGATATTTTCCCCGACCTTGGCGATGGTTT
>JAUQVQ010000250.1:0-3404 GCA_039794725.1 Gloeomargarita sp. HHBFW_bins_162 | reverse complement strand
TTGTTCTAAACTCAAAAGGGATTGTTATCGTGCTAAAGTACCCAAATCATGAAGGACTATAGCAATCATAAATGAGATCACAACAGAAGTGATGCCTCGTTTCCGTCTGTCCTCACCCCCTGTCCCTCTCCCAGAACGGGAGAGGGGAGAAAACCAAAACGGGGTTACGCCCTGCGACCCTTGTTTCACATGCAAAAAGGACTGCTATATTTCGTTGAATCAGCTATAGGTATAAATTTAATCACGTTCAGCCGAATTTATTTTCTCAGCTAACAGGACATAGAAGGGATCACCCGCTCCCAAACCCATCAACGCTAAAACCGGATTAACCGATAAATTCCTATGAGCGATAACTTCAGGATTGCTAAACCCATTGACTGATTGTATGTACTGTTTCACCAGTTGAATCCGGGTTTGCTCGGTGCCATCTCGCCAAACCTGAATCGCTTTTTGGTAAAACATTCGATTAGAAAAACTGACAATCACCATGCCACCGGGTTTGAGAATACGATGAATTTCTTGAAAAACTAATTCGGGATATTGGAGATATTGCACGGAAACCGTGTTCAAAACTGCATCGAAGTAATTATTTTCCAAGGGCAGGTTTTGATTTTGATTTAAGTTCTGGGTAAAGTATCGGGTTAAACGGGGATTTTTGGCGAGTTCTTCGGCGTTCATGCCGTGTCCCACTACCTCGCTAAATTCGATTTCTGGAGGCAAATGGGACACCCAACTGCTCATTAAATCCAGGATTTTCCCCCCCGGTTTTAACCGCTCCCGGTACAGTTGCGTTAATTTTTGGATAAATCCCTCATCCACATGGGTAACAAACCGAGGGAAATCATAAAATAGGGTGTCGTCGCTGGTGTCCAGTTTTTGGCGTTGTTCAGGAGCCAGTACCGGCGTAAACATAAGGGCACCTCTAAAAATTGTCAATGTGCGGTCGCGGGGGGGCACCCCCGGTCTCTGGTTCTCCGTAATCTCTGGATTCCAACGGAGAGATTCTTGGTTCACTTGAATAAATAGGGGTGTTCATAAACAGCTTTGTTAGATAACTTTACATTTCTCAGTGTAACGCATGGATTCGGGGAGGGGCGGTCATAATTGTAGGCACAGACGTTTGTTTGGGGATAGTGAATGCGGGCAGTGCTGATGGCGGGCGGGACGGGCACCCGATTGCGCCCATTGACCTGTGATGTGCCCAAGCCGTTGATGCCGGTGTTGAACCGTCCGATTGCGGAGCATACGTTGGCCTGGTTGCGGGGGCATGGGCTGACGGAGTTGATTATGACGTTGCATTATTTGCCGGATACGGTGCAGTCCTATTTTCAGGATGGGCGGGAGTTTGGGGTGCAGTTGTCCTATGCGGTGGAGGAGTTGCGCCCGCTGGGGACGGCGGGCTGTGTGCGGCAGGTGGCTTCCCTGCTCCCGGAAACGTTTGTGGTGGTGAGTGGGGATGTGGTTACGGATGTGAATTTACAGGCTGCTATTGGGTTTCACCGGGAGCGGGGGGCAAAGTTAACCCTGATTCTCACGCAGGTGCCTGATCCGGGGGAGTTTGGGGTGGTGATCACCGATGGGGAGGGACGGGTGGTACGCCTGTTGGAGAAACCGACGCCGGGGGAGGTGTTTTCGGATCGGGTGAATATGGGGGCGTATATTGTGGAACCGGAGATTCTGCAGTATTTGCCCCCGGATCAACCGGCGGATTTTGCCCAGGATTTGTTGCCCCGGTTGTTAGCCCAAGGGGAGCCGGTGTATGGGTTTATTGCCAATGGGTATTGGTGTGATGTGGGCAATTTGGAACGGTATCGGCAGGTGCAATGGGATGCGTTGACGGGGCGGGTGCGGTTGGCGTCGGAGTATCGCCAGGTGCAAAGTGGGGTATGGCTGGGGGAACAGGTGCGGTTGGACCCGTCGGTGGTGTGGGAGCCGCCGGTGTTGATCGGGCATCACTGTCGGATTGGGGCGGGGGTGCGCCTGGGGGCGGGCACGGTGATTGGGGATAATGTGACGATTGGGGCGCAGGCGGATTTGAAGCGGCCGGTGATCCTCAACGGGGCGATGGTGGGGGAGGAAAGTCACCTGCGGGCGTGTGTGGTGGGGCGGGGGAGCCGGATCGGGCGCCGGGTGCAGATTTTGGAGGGGGCGGTGCTGGGGCATCTGTGTACGGTGGGGGAGGAGGCGCAGGTGCAAAGCGGCTGTCGGATTTGGCCGGGGAAATATATTGAACCGGGGGCGACGGTTAACACCAACCTCATCTGGGGGACGGGGGCACGCAGGCATCTGTTCGGGGCACGGGGGGTGTCGGGGCTGGCGAATGTGGACATTACCCCGGAGTTGGCGATTCGGTTGGGGGCGGCGTTTGGCTCCTGTTTACCGCCGGGGGCGCAGGTGCAGGTGTCGCGGGATCAGCGCAAGGTGTCCCGGATGATTTCCCGTTCCATTATTTCGGGGTTGATGTCGGTGGGGGTGCAGGTGTTGAACCTGGAGGCGAGTGCGATTCCCATCAGCCGGTTGGTGGGGCGGGTGCTGAAGGTGGATGGGGGGGTGCATGTGCGGCTTGACCCGGAGCAGGCGGGTTCTGTGTTGATCGAGTTTTGGGATCAACAGGGGATTAACATTCCCCCCTCGCTGGAGAAAAAAATTGAGGCAACCTTGGTGCGGGAGGAATTTCGGCGGGCGGCGTTGGCGGATATTGGCGATATGACCGTGCCGGGGCGGGTGGTGGAGATTTACCGGGAGGCGTTTCAGCAACAACTCCAAGTCGAGGCAATTCGGCAATCCCGTGCCAAGGTGGTGGTGGATTACGCTTATGGGGTGTCGGGGGCGGTTTTACCGGAACTGCTGGTGGGTTATGGCTGTGACCCGCTGGTGTTGAATGCCAGTTTGCGGCAGACGCCCCTCAGCCCGGATGAAAAAGAGAGTCTATTGCAACAGTTGGGGCGGGTGGTGGAGGCGGTGCGGGCGCATCTGGGGGTACAGGTGAGTGCCAATGGGGAACGGCTGGTGTTGGTGGATGAAACGGGCACGGCGATTCAGGGTTCCCTGTTGACGGCGGTAGTGATGGAATTGGTGTTGGCAGGGCAACCGCGCGGGATGGTGGCGGTTCCGGTAACGACCAGTAGTTTAGTCGAACAGGTGGCTCGTTATCATGAAGGGCGGGTGTTGCGCACGAAGGCGAATGCCACCGCCTTGATGCGAACAGGACAGGAGCAACCTCGGATTTTATGTGCTGGCAGTGGGGAATTGGGGTTTATTTTTCCCCAGTTGCATCCCGGTTTTGATGCCATGTTTACGATTGCCAAAATTCTGGAAATGTTAACCGTCCAAGAGCGTTCTCTGGCGCAAATTCGCACGCACTTACCCAATGTAGTTTGCAAAGCGCAGGCGGTGCATTGTCC
>JAUQVQ010000249.1:0-3413 GCA_039794725.1 Gloeomargarita sp. HHBFW_bins_162 | reverse complement strand
GAAACCTTATTACCGCTCATGTTAACGCAAGCGAAAGAGGGTAAATGTACGTTAAATCAGGTAGTAAATTGGTTATCTACTAAAGTTGCCGAGGCGTATAAAATTCCCAATAAGGGGAAAATAGAACCTGGCTATGATGCGGATTTAGTGCTGGTAGATTGGGAAAATTATCAACCGGTGCGGCGAGCAGACTTACAAACAAAATGTGGCTGGAGTCCCTTTGAAGGGTGGGAATTGACCGGGTGGCCGCAGGTGACGATTGTAGGTGGGCAAATCGTCTATTACCAAGGTAAATTTAATGAGCAAGTACGAGGTAAGGCTCTGCAATTTTTATCTGATTAAAATATACAGCAGTCCTTTTTCAATGTGAAACAAAGGTCGCAGGGGCACCGCCCCCGTTTTGGTTTTTTCTCTCCTCTCCCGTTCGGGGAGAGGCAGGGGGTGAGGGCAGAGATGAACGAGGTATCACTTCTGTCGTGATCTCATTTATGGGAGCCTCTATTTATTCAATCAGGAAAAGAATCTCTCAGTTAAAATCCAGAAATTACGGAGAACCAGAGCCGGGGGGTGCCCCCCTGCGACCGCTAATCGCCAATTTTTAGAGGTGCCCTTTATTCAATCGGACAAAGAATCCTTTAGCCAGAATCCAGAAGTTACGGAGAACCAATGTCGGGGGGTGCTCCCCTGTAACCGCTAATCACCAATTTTTAGAGGTGCCCTTATGATTGCTATAGTTGATTAATCATTTCTAAGGTTCACGATGCCGTCTCAGATTCACTATCAAATTTCTGCGCCCCATCCAGCGACCCATTACCTACAGGTGGTATTAAACATTCACGGCTGGGATCAGGATGTGCTTGATTTGAAATTACCCGTGTGGACTCCGGGTTCCTACCTGGTCAGAGAATACGCCCGCCATTTGGAACAATTTACGGTAAACGGGGAATTATTCTGGCAAAAAGTGAGTAAAAATCATTGGCAAATTCAAACGCCAGGGGTTACGGAGATTCAGGTTGAATATCAAATTTATGCCAATGAATTATCCGTGCGTACCAATCATGTGAGTGAAGAGCATATTTATCTCAACGGAGCGGCGACATTTTTATCCATTCCGAGTTGGCAGAATTTACCTAGTGAGGTAGAAATCATTGTTCCTAATCAGAATTGGTGGGTAACAACGACGTTAGAACCTTTGGGAGATAATCGTTTTCTGGCCTGTGATTATGATACGTTAGTAGACAGTCCGATTGAGATGGGTTGTCATTCGGTTTATGAATTTACCGTCCAGAACATTCCCCATCAATTAGCGGTGTGGGGGAAGTTAAAATGCGATGCAGATAAGTTAATCCAAGATATAACCAAGATCATCGAAGCCGAAGCAAAATTATTCGGCGGCTTGCCCTACGATAAATACCTGTTTTTATTGCATTTAACCACATCAGGATACGGGGGATTGGAACATAAAAATTGTTGTTCTTTGATTTACAGTAAAAAGGGGATGGGTGATCCTGACAAATATCAAAAGTTTTTGAATTTGGTTGCCCATGAATTTTTTCATCTGTGGAACGTAAAACGGATTAAACCGGCGGAATTTATTCCTTTTAACTATGACCAGGAAAATTATACAACCTCCCTGTGGTTTTGTGAAGGAACGACCAGTTACTATGATTTGGTGATGCCTTGGCGGGCAGGGATTTATGATGCCAAGCAGTTTCTCAAATTACTCAGTGAAGAAATTACCCGTTACTACCAAACACCGGGTCGGGAGATACAAAGTCTAAGTGAAGCGAGTTTCGATGCTTGGATTAAATACTATCGCCGGGATGCCAACAGTTCTAATAGCCAGATTTCCTATTACCTCAAGGGAGCGTTAGTTACCCTATTGCTTGATCTAAACATTCGCCAAAAATATGAAAACCAACGCTCGTTTGATGATGTGATGCAAAAAATGTGGCAAACGTTTGGTCAAACAGAAATCGGATTCACTCCAGAACAATTAGTAGAAACAATTACTGCCGTATTGGGTGAAGATTTAACTGATTTTTGGCAACATTATATCAACGGATTAACGCCGTTACCTTTGGCGGAAACTCTGGTGAGTTTTGGGCTAGAACTTAAAGAAATTCCCGGAAAAACTCCGTTTCTAGGCATTATTTTAGAACCCGGTCGTTGTGTGGTCAAACAGGTATTGCGCCATTCGCCAGCGTGGTGGGCAGGGATTGATCCCGGTGATGAAATTATCGCAATATCAGGACAACGGGTAAAACCGGAATCTTGGGCGCAACAATTACAGGCATTTACTCCCGGACAAACGATGGAATTATCCCTCTTTCGGCGGGAAGAATTGCGCCATTACCCGATAAGGTTGGCGGAACCTCAACCGGAGGGGTATGAAATTCAACCGATGGCACAGCCAACCCTGACACAGCAGATGTTGGGAACGGGGTGGTTAGGAAGTTTGGCGTTTTGTCCTGAAACGTGAAGATAAAATTCAGTACAATAAGTAGTACAGGGAATTCACGCAGTTGCAAGGGGGGCGGCGATGTTGCAGGATGCACGGGCGATTCGCTTTTATCAGAAGCTGACAGATGCGTTGGTGGAATTGCGCCAGCGGGGTTATTCCCTGGATGAACTGCGATTGTACTTAGATGGATATTTGGCCGCCCTGCGTCATGGCACGGAATTGGAACCTTATTTGGTGCATCGGCTGGAAGAAGATGCAGTACGGTTTATGTACGACCCGGCCAATTTAACCGGGGTATCCTGATGGTGGATTGGGGGCGGGTCGCCGACGAGTTTGCCCGGTGCTTGGAGCCTCGCAGGGTGGTGCGGCGGCGGGAGGAATTGTTGGTTTATGAGTGTGATGGGTTAGCCAGTTATCGCCATCGCCCGGAATTGGTGGTTTTGCCCAAAACGACGGCGGAGGTGCAGGCGGCGATTCAAATTTGCCGTAAGTATGGCATTCCCTTTGTGCCGAGGGGGGCGGGAACGGGGTTGTCGGGGGGCGCATTGCCGGAGGAAAATTCGGTGCTGATCGTGACGGCGATGATGCGGCAGATATTGAATGTGGATGTGCCCAACCGGCGGGTGGTGGTGCAACCGGGGGTGATTAATACCTGGGTGACGCAGGCGGTGAGCGGCAAGGGGTTTTATTATGCGCCCGACCCGTCGAGCCAGAGCGTGTGTTCGGTGGGGGGGAATGTGGCGGAAAATTCCGGCGGGGTGCATTGCCTCAAGTACGGGGTGACGACCAACCATGTGCTGGGGTTAACGATGGTGACGGCGCTGGGTGAGGTGGTGGAGTTGGGCGGGATGGTGCCGGAAATGCCCGGTTATGACCTGACGGGCGTGGTGGTGGGTTCCGAGGGGACGTTGGGGATTGTCACGGAGATTACCCTGAATATCCTCAAAGC
>JAUQVQ010000248.1:0-3415 GCA_039794725.1 Gloeomargarita sp. HHBFW_bins_162 | reverse complement strand
TGTACCGTCGTTACCTGCGGCGGCGGTGTGCGTGTGCCCGTGCGGGGATTGGGGGTCAACCGACCGGTTTCAGGACTCAGTCGCCCGGAAGGCGGCCCCATCCCCGTGGGAGGATGCATACCACCAGTGGTCTTGACCGATGTCGGGGGGTTCGTGCCGCCGGGTACCTTGACCGTACCGCCTACCCGTCCCAACCCCGGTAACGGATTCAAGGGCGTACTCAACCCTGCCCCCGGAACCCCCAAACGGCCAATACTGGTCACCGTCCGGCTCGGTTGTTCCAAACTGTTCAGAGCCGCTAACGCTTGTTCTGCCGAAGCAAACCGTTGTCCCGGTAACCGTTGCAACAATTTATCCAAAAACTGCATTAACCCCTCGCTCACGGGTTGTTTCAGCGCTTGTCGCCACAGCCAGACGTTCTCCCGAATGTTAAATAATTTGGCTGGGGAAATGCCCGTTAACAAATAAATACAGGTGGCACCCAGGCTGTATAAATCACTGGAAAAAACCGCCTTACCCATCATTTGTTCCGGGGCGGCAAAGCCACTACTGCCAATGGCGGTGCCGGTTTTGAATAACCCGGATTCCCGCACGAATTTGACCGCACCAAAATCCACTAAAAATAATTTTTGGTCTGACTTTTGGCGAATGATATTTTTGGGTTTAATATCCCGGTGAATGACATTTTCCTTGTGAATATAATCCAAAACCGGGAGCAATTCTGCCAGCAGTTGCCGAATCTTCAGTTCATCAAACAACCCCTGCCGCAACAGTTCGTCGGCTAAATCCTGACCGTCAATAAATTTTTGTACCAGATAGGATTTGCCATCGAGGATGAAATAGGCGAGCAAGTCGGGAATGTTCGGATGGTTGCCCAAGCGGTCGAGTTGGACGGCCTCTTGCTCAAACAGATTCATTGCTTTTTGCATCGCCTCCGGGGAGGGAAGCACCTGGGGCTGAAACAGCTTAATCACACAGAATGGCCGGGATGGAATGCTCTCATCCACCGCCTGAAAGGTGCGGCCAAAATTCCCTTGTCCGATGGGTTTAATGGCCCGATAACGACCTTTGAGCACCAAAGGGCTAGCACACGCTCGACAGGTCACCTCGCCGGGGGGATTCTCAGGCGCAGGGCAGTCGGGGTTGAGACAGTAACTCATGGGGATTCCGTGATGGCTCACCCGGTCACCTTTATCATAACCGCTTTTTTCCCGTGCGCCAGATCACTGACCGCCTCCCAACAATCATGAGCCAGACATTTCCCGTCTTTTTCTCGCCTGCACCCGTAATCTGTGGCATCATGGGGGTGGCGATTACTGGGAACCGTCGTGTTTGAACTGCGTGGCTATGATTACCTCCTCGTGTTTTTGCTGGTCTGTAGTGTAGTGCCGATTGCCGCTTTGAGTTTGTCGGCGTGGTTTCGTCCCAAGGGTACTGGCCCGGAACGGCGCACGAGTTATGAATCGGGGATGGAACCGCAAGGGGAAGCCTGGGTGCAATTTAACATCCGGTACTATATGTTTGCCCTGGTGTTTGTGGTATTTGATGTGGAAACCGTGTTTTTGTACCCCTGGGCGGTGGCGTTTCACCAATTGGGGTTGCTGGCTTTCGTGGAAGCGTTAATTTTTATTGCTATCCTGGTAATTGCCCTGGTCTATGCGTGGCGCAAAGGAGCTTTGGAATGGTCATGACCCCGACGTTTGGTGACGCAAAAATTCTCAATCCGATTGAGCGTCCCCAAGTGACCCAAGATTTAGCCAATAACGTCATTTTAACCACCCTCAATGACCTGTACGACTGGGCACGGTTATCCAGTTTATGGCCGCTGTTGTACGGTACCAGTTGTTGTTTTATTGAGTTTGCCGCATTGATTGGTTCCCGGTTTGATTTTGACCGGTTTGGCTTGATCCCCCGCTCGAGTCCCCGGCAGGCGGATTTGATCATCACGGCGGGTACGATCACGATGAAAATGGCTCCGGCTCTGGTACGTCTATATGAACAAATGCCCGACCCGAAGTACGTGATCGCGATGGGTGCCTGTACGATTACCGGGGGGATGTTCAGCACGGATTCCTACACGGTGGTTCGGGGCGTGGATAAGGTGATCCCGGTGGATGTGTACTTACCCGGCTGTCCCCCGAAACCGGAGGCGATTATTGATGCGATTATTAAACTACGCAAAAAAATTGCCCAGGAGGATGCTCGGGAGCGGAGTTTGTACGACCAAACTCACCGGTATTTCACGGTTAAACACGAGTTGAAGGTGGTGCCGCCGATTTTGACCGGAGAATACTTACAAAGTCCGACCCGTCAGGCTCCCCCGCAGGAGTTGGCGCAGGCGATGGGTCTGCCCGTAGCCGCATTAGAAGCCCAAACCGAGGAGGTTAAAGGTGGCTGAAACCCAAGAATTGGCTCCGGTTGAGGTTGGCCCGGTTTCCCAGTGGCTAACCTCCCAAGGTTTTAGCCATACCTTTTTGGGGCGGGATCACCAGGGGGTGGAAATTCTCCAGGTGGAACGGGAGGTGCTTTTGCCGATCGCGACGGCATTGTACGGGTATGGGTTTAATTACCTGCGCTGTCAGGGGGGCTACGATGTCGGGCCGGGGCAGGAGTTGGTGAGTTTTTATTATCTGGTCAAGTTGGCCGATAATGCCGACCGCCCGGAGGAAGTGTGTGTAAAGGTGTTTTTGCCTCGCCATGACCCGCAAGTGCCGTCGGTGTATTGGATTTGGCGCACGGCGGACTGGCAGGAGCGGGAAACCTACGACCTGTACGGCATTGAATACGTGGGGCATCCCCACTTAAAACGGATTTTACTGCCGGAAGATTGGGTGGGCTGGCCGATGCGTAAAGATTACGTCACCCCGGATTTCTACGAATTGCAGGACGCGTATTGACCGATTGGATGGAGCAATCCTAAAAGGTTTAAGAACAAAAAAAGGAGGGAGAATTACGAACGGGGGCAACACCCCTGCGGCTCTTGTTGCCAATTCAAAAGGGATTGCTATATAGAACCCATTTGACATCTAATAGACCTTTTGTGTAAATGTTAATAACTCAACTCTAGGACACCTCTATTTATTAGACCTCTTGCGTAAATGTTAATAATTCAACTCTAAACCCTTGAACAAATCAAGGTTTTTTGGCTTGGGGTCGCAGGGCGTAGCCCCGTTTTGGTTTTCTCCCCTCTCCCTTTCTGGGAGAGGGGCAGGGGGTGAGAGTGAATATAAATCATGCAAGAGGTCTAATGTTGTGTCAGGCTATTGATTGAGCGTCAGGAGAAGTCCGATGGCCAGAATGCCCAGATGACGGAGAACTGCGCCCCTGCGACCGTTAATCATGAATTAATAGAGGTTCCCTCTAAACCCTTGCACAAATCAAGGTTTCTTGACTTGGGATTTTCTCCCCTCTCCCT
>JAUQVQ010000247.1:0-3427 GCA_039794725.1 Gloeomargarita sp. HHBFW_bins_162 | reverse complement strand
ACCCGGCCATCAGATGGTGCCGCCCTCGGTAGGGAACCCACAGCATCTCCAGGGTGGCGATGGGGGGACGTTTGCCGATTTCCCGCCGGTAGGGAACCAGGGCTTCCGCTTGGGGAAAATGCCGAGGTAGATAGACAAACCCCACCCCCGTAGCGGCAAAGATTGTGTGGACTTGGGCTAGGGAATACCGCCGCCAATCCACCCCCAACGCCTGCCACACCGCCACCAGGGGCAACCCCTCTTTGGTCGGCATCCGCTCGCCACCATGTTGCACGACCGGGAACCCTGCACTAGCCAGCACCAACGCCGTCAAGGGACTCAACGGCAGGGTACGTTCGCGTCCATCGTAAGGGTGGGTGAGAATCACAACCGGTTGTGCAGTACGAACCTCGGGTAATTGGGGTCCCCACTCCTCATAGGCATCCAGCATCCCCGCCAGTTCCGTAGCGGTGGGTCGCTTGATCCGATGGGCAATCAAAAACGCCCCGATTTGCGCCGGGGTCGCCTGCTGGGTGAGCATCAACTGCATGGCTCGGTGCATTTCTGCACGGGTTAAGTCCTGGTGCGTGTGCGCCCCACTGCCAATTTTGCGGACAAATTCCCGAAATTCCTGACTCATTAATTTACCTGCGGCGGATGGGTATGCAAAAGGTCATAAAAATAGGCAATCGGGGGTAACTGCAAACGGTCTTTGCTGGTCACCGCTACCACCTGGCGCCGCCATTGTTCCCCGTCCACCACCGGGCGAGCGATCAGATGGTTATCTCGAACCGCCTCCTGCACCAGCATTTCCGGCAGTAAAGCCACCATCTGGCTCTGGCGAATCACCCCCACAAACGCCTCCGGCGTATTCAATTCCAACGCCACCGGCACCGTCAACCCATAGCGGGCAAACCCCTTTTCCACCAAGCGGCGCATCCCGTAACCATCCTTAAACACCACGTGGGGATACTGCGCCAACGCCTCCCAAGGCACCACCGCATATTCCCGCAGGGGGTGGTCATGCGCCATGAGAACGGCAACCCCTTCTTCATAAATCGGCTGGGAGAGCAATTCCGACCGCCCCAGCAGATGGGGGTTATCCATCACCACCGCCACATCCACCAGCCCATCTTTAAGCACTTTTAACGCCCGGTCGCTCCCTAAGGCCGTCACCCGCAGTTGCATCTGGGGAAATTTCCGACAAAACTGGGGCAAAAACCGGGGCAAAACGTAGGCCACCACCGAATGAATCGCCGCCACACACAACTCTGCCTGCTTCCCCTGGTGCAACTCCCGCAAGGCCAGATTCGCACTCTGCCACTCCTGCCAGATTTTGCGGGCGTGGGGTAAAAACGTTTCGCCCGCCAGGGTCAATTTTGCCTGCGCCGCCCGATGAAACAACGGCACCCCCAAATCCGCCTCCAACGCCTGCACCTGCCGACTAATCGTGGGTTGGCTGACCCCGCAGGTATGCGCCGCCTTTTGAAAGCTCCCCGTTTCCGCCACCACCAAAAAGGCTCGCAATTCTTCCATGCGCATAGATTGCGCCCGTTCCCCTCGTCCGTTCACTAGCACTCTACGCAGGGAGTTCATCAGAGCGATGTCACTTTAGATACGGTTTCCCACGCCAAACTCCCGCAACGCCTGGGGCAAATTCCGATGTTCATGCCCCGGACGGCTCAATTTGACCAGGGCAAAGCGTTGCAACGGCGTTAACCCCTGCCACTCCGTTAGGGTGAGTTGATCCTGCAAATCCGGGGGCAATTCCTGCGTATTCAGCCAGAGGGGCGATACGGTAATGGTTCCCGCCGGTTGTCCCGTTTTTTCCGTCACCCAGGCTTGCAATTGGTCAGCATACTGCTTTTGTTGTGCCAATGTATCGCAAGGAGTGTCCACCAACCACTGCCGCTGGTGCAAATCCAACGCCTGCCAATGACTGAGTTTCAGTTTAATGCCGCAGGTGTCCAACCGATAGCGCACCACCATCGGGATGCACCGCCAGGTGGCGACAAAATCCTGTTCAAAGGCAAAAATCATCCCGGTTCCTCCCGTTCAAGGCGTACGGCACAGGCTTTTAACTCCGGTTGCTGAGAAACGGGACAGGCATGGGGATGGGTGAGATTATTCGCCGCCATCTGGTCGCCCCACAACGCCCCCCAATGCATCGGCAAAAACACCGTCCCCGGACGAATGTGTGTCCCCACCGTGACCGGAACCCGCACCTGCCCCCGCCGGGAGATGACCCGCACCCAATCGCCGGTCGTAATCCCCACTTTTTCGGCATCCTGGGGGTGAATCTCCAGACGCGGTTCCGGGTGCATCTTCTGAATTTTGGCGATCCGCCCCGTGCGGGTTTGCGTATGCCAGTGCCCGTAGTAGCGGCCGGTGGTCAAAATTAAAGGAAACTCCCCATCCGGCACTTCGGCTAACCCCTGGCTGGGCAGGGCGGCAAAGCGGGCTTTGCCATCGGGTGTAGCGAATTTTTTATCTAAGTACAACCGCTTGACCTGCACCGCCTCCGCATCACTCATCCCCACCGGACACGGCCACGCCACCGGCCCCAACCGGGCTAACCGCTCATGGCTCAAGCCGCTGTAGTCACACCCCCGCCCCTGAGTCAATTGCACAAACTCCGCAAACACATCGGCACTGGTAGCGAAATCAAACTGCGCCGTAAATCCCAATCGGCGTCCCACTTCCGCAAAAATTTCCCAATCCGCACGGGCAGACCCGGGCGGGGGTAAAAATTGCGGGCAAAGGGTGACACAGCGTTCTGAATTGGTCATGGTGCCCGTTTTTTCGCCCCACTGCGCCGCCGGTAAAAGCAGATGAGCCAATGCAGTAGTTTCGGTGGGAAAATAGGCATCTTGAACCACAGTAAACGGACTATTATATAACGCTAATTTTACCCGCTCCAAATCCGGCATACTCACCAGGGGATTCGTGGCAATAATCCAGAGAAAATGCACTTTTTTTTGCTCTAATCCGGTAATCATTTCCCACATACTGCGTCCAGATTTGGGGCAAATACTTCCCGCTGGCAACCCCCAAAATTGCTCAATTTCCTGACGATGAACAGGGTTTTCCACCTGCCGATAACCAGGGAGTAAATGCGCCAGTCCGCCCGTTTCCCGACCCCCCATCGCATTCGGTTGTCCCGTTAGGGAAAACGGGCCACATCCCGGTCGGCCAATTTGCCCTGTTAAGAGATGCAAATCAATCAAACTGCGTGCCTTTGCCGTCCCTTCCGCCGATTGATTGATCCCCATTGACCACAGGGACAAAACCCGCTGGGATTCCCCCCACCACTGCGCCGCTTGCCGGAGTTGGTCAATCGCAATGCCACAGCGTTGAGCGACCCGTTCCGGGGTGTGGTGTTGAATGACATTAATATATTCGGAAAAACCTTGAGTGTAGTTGTTAACAAACTCCTGATCAATGTTGC
>JAUQVQ010000246.1:0-3438 GCA_039794725.1 Gloeomargarita sp. HHBFW_bins_162 | reverse complement strand
ACGGTTCCCAAACCCGCTTCACCTTGACGGCGACCGATTGGGAAAAACCCACTCACATAAGCTCCAAACCGTTCTCGTTTGTATTCAACTCCTGCCCCCAATTGATGGAAGACGCTACCCTGCACATTCTGATTGTCATACGCCAGGAAAACACCGATAATATCCTTGCGTTTCGGATTGAGGGTGCGCCAGCCCAAAATCACTTCTGAACCCAGTTGACCGTTATCAAAAACTTTGAGATTGGGTTCCAAAAACAAAAATGATGCTGACTGCCGAGTTAAGGGAATCCGTACCCCAAAATTAGTACGCCCCGGTTGCCCCCACTCTTCACTCTGGTACCGAATCTGTCCTTGCAGTGGGATAGGCTCAGCCCAAACCGGTTGCCCAACGATTACCCCCAAACCAACCGTACCCAACACCAACGGGCGATAACGGATCACGTTAACACCTCACCCATCAATGTACGTACACTGTGCAGTCATTTAATCGCAAAAACGTTAGCGTTATGGGTGACACTGGTTGATGAGAAGGATGAATAACTGAGCCAGTGCCTTTAACCTGCTACAGTACAAATTTGAGTTTTTTCATACGTACATTCTACTTACTTCTCAAGGGAGCGTCAACTTGTGGGCAAGTATTTCTGGCATGGTGGTATTCTCCTAATTCCAATTTAGGCTCCCTAGGGGGACACTCTCGGTCAGGAGTAGCCCTCACAGGCTGTAGCAATTTTTTCGCCAATCTGGAACCGCCGCCCCGTTTGGGTTTTTATTGATTGCCTCGGCAATTTCCAATGTGGCTGGATAGCTTATTGCTCAGCATTTTAGAAGCGGCACTAGCCCAGACAACCCGCCAGCATCCTACTATAGCAATCCCTTTTGAATTGGCAACAAGGGTCGCAGGGGCGTTGCCCCCGTATTTGGTTTTTTCTCGCTTCTTTGTTCTCGAATCTTTTAGGATTGCTATATTGGGTGCCTCTATTTATTAAAGCCAGAGGAAAACTCTATGACCAAAACGCCTGAATGACGGAGAACCGGCGCGGGGGGCGGCCACTCATTATATAGCAGTCCTTTTTGAATGTGAAACAAGGGTCGCAGGGCGTAGCCCCATTTTGGTTTTGTCCCCTCTTTCGTTCTGGGAGAGGGTAGACGTAAACGAGGCATCACTTCTGTTGTGATCTCATTTATGATTGCTATAGAAGTGCCTTATTATTAAATATGTTCTAAACTTTGTGTGACTTGGGTAAAAAGATTTTGTAGGATACATGGGGGGCAATTGCCCTATCATTCACTGTTTTGCGAGGGGAACCCATGCGTGCTCTGTTGACTGTGGTATTGACGCTGGTGTTGGTGGTAGTGGGTTGGGTCATGCCTGCTCAAGCCGCCGATATTGCTCACGGAGGGAAAGTGTTTGGTGCCAACTGCGCCGCCTGCCATGCGGGGGGTAAAAACGTGGTGGTGGCCAGCAAATCCCTCAAGAAGGAAGACCTGGAGAAATATGGCATGGATTTGCAGGCCATTATCTACCAAGTCACGAACGGGAAAAATGCCATGCCCGCCTTCAAGGGTCGTCTGAGTGCTACCGATATTGAAGACGTGGCGAATTACGTGGTGGCTCAAGCCGAAAAAGGTTGGTAATCCCAGTCGGGGGAGGTGCATTCTGTGGGTCGGGTACGTTGGAGCTTGCTCGTTGTCCTTATCCTGGGATGGGTCTCCCCCGCACGGGCACAAAAAACGCCCGACCAATGGGTACTGTGGTTTCAACCCACTTTGGTGTATGTGACCAGTGGCTATCGAGGTCAATGGCGATGGGAAGAGCGCACCTGGGAAACGCTGGTGACGCGCACGGCAACGGGGGTATTGGTTCACCCGGACGGTCAGATTCTCACCCTAGCTACCGTCGCCCAGATGGCCGAGCAGGGCGAAGCATCCGGCAAACAATTCCTCCTGGAAGATTTAGTCCGGCAGAGATTAGAACTGTATAATCAAGTCTACCCCAACCAAAAAATTCCCATCACTCCGGCCAACATCCGAGAAGGCGTTATCATCGCCCGCCAGGAAGCGCGGTTAGAACAGTTGGAACGGTTTAACAACGTGTTTTTATCCGGGGGAAGAGAGGATCAGGTTTACGGATTTCAGGTCAAAAAATACAACACCCAAACCAATCTTGCCCTGCTCACGGTGCAGTTGACCCAGACCCCTACCCTGGTGTTTACGGACACGCAACCACCCACCGCTGGCACGACGGTTTATGCTTTGGCTCAATTTGACCCCACTTTAACCACCACCCCGGAAATATTCACCGGCACGTGGAAGGGGCAGAACATGGCGTTTGCCAACCCAATGCGCCTTGAAGGCGGAATAGTCTTTCTCGCTAATGGGCAAGTGTTGGGATTAGCCGATGTCCCATCACCAGCAGAAACTGCCAGCATTCCCCCTGTCAAGTTAATTACAGTCAGTACGATTCGTCAGTTTTTAGCAAGTGCCCAGGTGGAAAATCGGGATAGCCCGGTGAATGCCCTGTGGCAGAAGGCATTAGACCATTTTTGGCAAGCTCATTACCGCCGTTCCCAGCCGGTTTTGCAATCTATTCTGGAGCGTTATCCCCAACACCACCCCGCCCAAACCCTATTAGTCCAAGCTCAAGAGCGAATTGATAAAGGGGAAGACCGCGCCCCATCCTGGTCGGTGGGATTGATCATCGTCGGTCTGGGCGTGTTGATTCTAGGGAGTGGGGCAGTGGGATTGGCCGTCTGGATCAGCCGTCGCCCCCGCCGAGTGCCCCCTATGCAGGGGATTGTTTCTTCCCCGCTCCCCTCACCGGACAACATCACCGTGCCCCTCGCCAGTTTTGACACAACCGACCCCGTCACCCCGACAAGCATTCCCCTTACCGAACAGGTGGAGGATTTCCCCGAAGCCCAGCCCACCCGCATGATGGTGTCGCCCCCGGTTAGCGAGCCGGTTATCGCAAGTGAACCGGAACCGCCAACCCGCGTCCTGGGGTTTCCCCCGGAACCGGTGACCCAGATGCTAACCCCGCCCCCAGTGGAACCGGCAGCGGAACCGCCCCCCCTTACGCCTCGGACTGAGGTTTATCGCCCTCCCCGCTTGGAGTGCATTGCTGGCCCGGCGCAAGGCGAAGAGTTTATCCTGGTGGGCACGCATTACCTGGGACGGGATGGGCAACGCTGTCAAATTGTTATCCCCGACCCACAAGTATCCGGGCAACACGCCCTGATTGACGTCACCGATGACCGGGTGATTCTCCGGGACTGCGGTTCCACCAATGGTACGTTTATTAACAGTGTCCTGCACCCCCGCATTCAAGAAGTTCAACTCCACGACCAAGATGTGATCATCCTAGGGCAGAAAGGCTCGGTGAAATTTCGCTTCCACGCCGCCTCGTCTTAAGCAATCCCTTGGGAATCTGAAGGGTTAT
>JAUQVQ010000245.1:0-3448 GCA_039794725.1 Gloeomargarita sp. HHBFW_bins_162 | reverse complement strand
GGGGGGTGCCCCCCTGCGACCGCTAATCACCAATTTATCAAGGCGCTCCCCTGCGACCCGTGTTGTAAACTCAAAAAGAAGGGATTGCCATAGCACCATTTCTGGGTTCTTGCGAAAAGATGCTTGGCTCGTTTGCATCAATCCAAACACCCGCATCAACAAGCATTAATTTTCCGTAATCACGCCCGTTACCGTGCCGTTCAACGTGCGGGGACAGACCCAGTGACTGGGAAGCAAGGACGGCCACCCCCGCCGCAGTGCCTCAGGACAGATGGCGTGAATCGTTAACTGACAATCCAGGAGATGTAACCCCTCCTTCTCCGCCTGTTTAACGCCCGTTTTCAGAATCGAGGTATTGGTAAATTCAATCGTGCGGTTGCATTGCACACAAACTAAGTGGTGGTGGTGGTGGGGGTAGGGTTGATTGAGTTCATAATGTTTGTGCCCCTCGGCCAGTTCCAATTCCCGCAGTAACCCCATGCGCGTCATCAGTTTCAAACTGCGATAAATCGTCGAGAGGCTGATATTTTCCCCCCGCTGGCTGAGCGCGTGGTACAAATCCTCAGCACTCAGGTGATTCCCCTGGGGTAAATTCTGGAAAAACTTGAGAATCTTTTCCCGCTGCGGGGTTAAACGACAGCCGATTTGGTGTAACTCGGAACGCAGGTCAGCGGCGTCATACATGGCCATAGGAACACCTAGATTCTGCAATGAATAAACCTAAACTTAAAACGGTTTACGTTTGTCTATTACCTTACTAAAAAAAAAATAAATTGGCAACAAATTGACTTTATTGAGAATCATTATGAACTAAGGGGGTTTGCGTTGGTTCCGCTTTCCAGGCGATAATGCCATCAGTAGGCAGGTGCAAGCGTATGTCAGTAGCGTTAGGTATGGTGGAAGTGTTGGGGACACCCCCGACGTTGGCGGTAGCGGACGTGATGGTAAAAGCCGGGCGGGTGACGCTGGTGTACTGCGAGCGGGTCAGTGGAGCATATATGACCGTGATTGTGCGGGGGGATGTATCCGAGGTGAAAATGGCGGTGGCGGCGGGCGTCGAGGCGGCGAAAAAAGTCATGCCCTACAACCAACCCAAGGAAAAAACCTTGTTGCTTTCCTATCACATCATTCCCCGGCCTCATCCCAATTTGGAACGGGTTTTGCCGATTGCCTATCGTCCGGCGGTGGAACGGTTCCGGGTATGAGCCAGCCCTGGAGTCAGCGGTTTGATTCGCCGTTGCATCCGCTGATTGAGGCGTTCAACGCCAGCATCGGGTTTGACCTGAAACTCTTGCCGGTGGATGTGCAGGGTTCCCAAGCCCACGCCCGGATGTTGGCTCGCCAGGGGATTATCACCCCAGAGGAGGGGGAACAGTTAGTCCAGGGGTTAGCGCAAATCCGCCAGGAGTACGAGGAGGGCAGATTTCCGGCACAGGGAGAGGATGTGCATTTTGCCGTCGAACGCCGCTTAACCGAATTGGTCGGTGATGTGGGCAAAAAACTCCACACCGCCCGTTCCCGCAATGACCAGGTGGCGACGGATTTGCGGTTGTACCTGCGGGCAGCGATTGATGGCATCTGCCAGCAACTGCAACAATTCCAGCAGGTGTTGTGTGGGGTGGCGGCGGCGCACGTGGATACGTTGATTCCCGGCTATACCCATCTGCAACGGGCGCAACCGGTGAGTTTAGCCCATCATGTGTTGGCTTATTTTGAGATGTTCCAACGGGATAAAAGCCGGTTGCAGGAAATTCGGCGGCGGGTGAATATATCGCCGTTGGGAGCCGGGGCGTTGGCCGGAACCACGTTTCCGATTGACCGGGAATATACGGCAGAATTATTAGAATTTGATGGGGTGTGTGCCAATAGTTTAGATGCCGTCAGTGACCGGGATTTTGTAGTGGAATTTTTGACGGCGGCGAGTTTAATTTTGGTGCATTTAAGTCGGATGTCGGAGGAATTAATTCTCTGGTCATCGCAGGAATTTGGATTTATTCAATGGCGGGATAGTTGCGCCACCGGCTCTAGTATGATGCCCCAGAAAAAAAATCCCGATGTGCCGGAATTGATCCGGGGGAAAACCGGGCGGGTATTTGGGCATGTGCAGGCGATGTTGGTGATCCTAAAAGGGTTGCCCCTGGCCTATAACAAAGATTTGCAGGAGGATAAAGAGGCGGTGTTTGATACGGTCAAGACGGTGCAGGATTGTCTGGCGGCGATGACGGTGGTGTGGCAATCAGGGATTACCTTCCAAACGGAACGATTGCGACAAGCCGTTGGGGAGGATTTGAGCAATGCTACGGATGTGGCCGATTATTTAGTGACCAAGGGCGTGCCTTTTCGCACCGCTTACCAAATTACGGGACAAATTGTGAAATTTTGCGTTCATTCGGGGCGGTTATTAAACGATTTAACATTAGCTGAATGGCAGGGCTTTCACCCGGATTTTGCAGAGGATATTTACCAAGCCATTACACCCCATCAGGTGGTGGCTCGGCGCAATAGTTTGGGGGGAACCGGGTTTGACCAAGTGCGGGCGGCATTGGCTCGGGCGCAGACGTTGTGCGGGTTCTCATCTCACCGGGAATCACCGCTGTGACCGTTCCGCACTCGTATTTGGTTCCACCTCAGAGCCTTGTCACAAAACTATAAAAATCCGTCTCATTTTATTGAGGATTGCAACGAATTGTACTTGTTTTTGAAACCCCTCTGGTACGATTACATGTACTGATCTGGGAGGGGTCATGGCTGACAAGGTTAAGCATTTAAGTGTCCGTCTCAGCGACGATGAAAATCAAGCGCTGGAGCGTTATTGTCATCAAACGAGCCAATCCAAAACGGAAGTGATCCGGGAGTTTATTCGTTCCTTGGTGTATGCCGCTTCTAATAACTCTAATTCTAGCCCAAAATCCACCTGAACCTCCCCCGGAAGAGTCCTGGCTGGCGTTAGTTTCCCTGATTGCGAGTTTGGTGCAGGGGTTGGTTTTTCTGCTGGGGTTTACGTTTTCTGGGTTGGTATTGATTGGGCAGTGGTTGGCGGCTCTATTTTCGTTAATCTTCGGATTAATTTGGGCACCGTTGCAGGGAATTTTAACGGCTTTGGTTCTGCCTTTTTTCGCAACGGGGATTGGCATAATTCTTCCCATCGCAATTATCTTCGTGGTAGTGGTGATATTGGTAGCCTGATTTGCGAGTTGTTGAACCTCTATAGAACTCATTTGACATCCATAACCATCCGAAAAGATTCGAGAGCAAAGAAGAAAGAACCAAATACGGGGGCAACGCCCCTGCGACCCTTGTTGCCAATTCAAAAAGGATTGCTATATAAATTGCGAATAAGCGGTCGCAGGGGGGGCATTCTTGAGCATCCCAGAATGACACGGTTAATTAAGCCGCAATAAAAAACCCCCAAGGCTGGGGGCGGAAGTGAGGAAGGTTAACAATGGCG
>JAUQVQ010000244.1:0-3460 GCA_039794725.1 Gloeomargarita sp. HHBFW_bins_162 | reverse complement strand
AACCAAACCCTCGAATATGCGGGTCGGGTGGCGGATTATCTCGAACTGGCGCAGGTGATGACCCTAGATGCGTTGGTACGGGCGGAGTCCTGCGGTGCCCATTTTCGGGAGGAGTACCAAACCCCGGAGGGGGAACCGCAACGGGATGATGAGCGGTTTGGTCATGTGGCGTTGTGGGCGTGGCAGGCCGGGGCAACGCCGGTGCGGAGTGTGGAACCTTTGGTGTTTACAGCGGTGCAACCTTCGGTACGCAATTATCGTTAACACGGTGTCCCCTTTTGTTGATAAACTGCCTGTGCTGGGTTTGAGATGAAGGAATGAGCCACCGTAGCTATAAAATTGCGGTTTTGCCGGGGGATGGCATCGGGGTAGAAATTATGAGTGTCACCCTGGAAGTATTAGAAAAATTAGGGCAGTTATTTGATATTGATTTTACCTTTTCCGAGGCGTTAATCGGGGGAATTGCCATTGATCAAACGGGGCATCCCTTACCCCCAGAAACTTTAGAACTTTGCCGTCATAGTGATGCGGTTTTACTCGGTGCAGTGGGCGGTTATCAGTGGGATGAATTACCTAGTCATCTCCGACCCGAACAAGCGTTGTTGGGGTTACGTTCGGGGTTGAATTTATTTGCAAATTTACGCCCTGCTAAGGTTTTTCCTGAGTTAATCCATGCGTCCACCTTAAAACCGGAAGTGATTGCCGGAGTGGATTTATTAGTGGTACGAGAACTGACGGGCGGCATTTATTTCGGGCAACCCAAGGGCATTTTTACCAGCGAAACCGGCGAAGAACGCGGGGTGAATACGATGGCCTATTTGGCCAGTGAAATTGACCGCATTGGTCGGGTGGCCTTTGCAGCGGCGCAGAAACGTCGAAAAAAATTATGTTCTGTAGATAAAGCCAATGTTTTAGAAGTATCCCAACTCTGGCGGCAACGAATGAATGCCCTGGCACCGGAATACCCCGACGTGACGCTCACGCATTTGTATGTGGATAATGCCGCCATGCAGTTGATTCGCTGGCCGCAACAGTTTGATGTGATTGTCACCGGCAATTTGTTTGGCGATATTCTCTCGGATGAAGCGGCCATGTTGACGGGCAGTATTGGGATGTTGCCGTCGGCGAGTTTGGGAGCGTCCGGGCCGGGGGTGTTTGAACCCGTGCATGGCAGTGCCCCCGATATTGCCGGTCAGGACGTGGCGAACCCGTTGGCGCAAATTCTCAGTGCCGCCATGATGCTCCGCTATGGTTTGTCGGAAATGCAGGCCGCAGATGCGTTGGAGCAGGCGGTGGCCAAGGTGCTTCAACAGGGGTATCGCACGGGGGATATTTACACCGAGGGGACGCACCGGGTCGGGTGTAAGGCGATGGGGGCGCAGGTGGCGGCAGCCCTAGCATAATTTCCGAAGGTTTACGGAAATTTAATCTATTCTTAGCCTGGAATCGGCGGGGGCGGCTAAACTGGAAATACCCTCTGCTCAAGGTTGACCTATGCCCCCCACCTCAGAGAATACTGCGCCCCCGGTGTTGTTGGAACCGGAAGCTCTGCAAGCCGCTCGCAACGTTTATCGGGATTACCAGCGGGGGGGCAAACGGTTGGGCAAACCGTTATTGGGCGTGGCGGTCAATTCAGATACCTATCACACAACGTTAATTTTTTCCGCCAAACCGGTTTTATTGCCCCGTGAATTTTTTGTCCCCCGGCAGTTGTTGGTTCAGGATGCCCGGTCTGCTTAGAGTCAGGTTAGGATACTTCTGATACAGCCTTTTCAGTCGTTGTGGGATATTTTTAGGTGGGAAAAAAAGCACTATAGACGGGGGCGGTGCCCCTGCGACCCTTAGAATTCCAAAGATATAACTATAGGGTACCTCTATTTATTCAATCGGGGAAAGAATCTCTCATTTAGAATTCAGAGATGACGGGGAACCAGAGACGGGGGCTGCGCCCCTGCGACCGCTAATCACCAATTTTTAGAGGTACCCTTTATTCAATCGGGAAAAGAATCTCTCGGTTAGAATTGAGAGATGACGGGGAACCAGAGACGGGGGCTACGCCCCTGCGACCGCTCATCATGAATTAATAGAGGTTCCCTTTATTCAATCGGACAAAGAATCCCTTAGCGAGAATGCAGAGATTACAGAGAACCAGAGACGGAGGGTGCCCCCCTGCGACCGCTAATTCGCAATTTTTAGAGGTGCCCCTAAAAGATTCGAGAACAAAGAAGCGAGAAAGAACCAAAAACGGGGGCGGTATGCCTGCGCTCCTTGTTGCGAATTGAAAAGGGATTGCTATAGAGGTATCCTTTAATAAAATAATAAGCTACTACTGTTGTTTTTCCTGAAGCAGTAATCTCCCCAAGGAGCGACTATGTCACCACGTAAGCGTTGGTATCGGCGGTTTTGGGATATCGCAGTGATGCAACCCACGACTCCCCAAAATCTGGCTGAATTAGAAAAGTTGCAGAAAATTCAGCAGGATTTGTGTGTCGAATCCCAACTGGATACCCCCTATCTCGTCCTGGTGGTGGGTTCTTGTGTCATTGCTACCTTGGGACTGCTTTCCAATAGTGCCGCTGTGATTATTGGAGCGATGATTGTGGCACCCTTGATGATGCCGATTCGGGGGTTGGCGTTTGCGGCGTTGATTGGCGATGTATCCCTGTTTCGGCGGGCATTGTTATCGGTGGTGGTGGGGACGGTCGTTGCCATCATTTTGTCCTGTTTATTGGGCATTATTGCCGGATTGTCGGTATTTGGTAGTGAAATTCTGGCTCGCTCAACCCCGAATTTACTGGATTTGGGAATTGCGGTGGCGGCGGGGGGGGTGTGTGGCTATGCCCTGGTGGAACCGAAGGTGTCCTCAACCTTGGCGGGGACGGCGATTGCGGTGGCTTTGATGCCGCCGGTGTGTGTGGTGGGGTTGGGTCTATCGCAGGGGAATTTGACGTTGAGTTGGGGGGCATTTTTGCTGTTTTTAACTAATTTTCTGGGGATTGCTTTGGCCTGTATGGTGGCCTTTGTCTTGGCCGGTTATGCTCAATGGACGAAAGCTCGGCGTGTGTTGGCGGTGGCAACGGCGTTAACCAGTGTGTTGGTGATTCCTTTGGGGATTAGTTTTGTGGAATTGACCCGGCAAAATCGGTTAGAAGCCAATCTGCGGCAAGCTCTGCTCAGCGGTACGATTACGTTTCAACGGGTGGAATTGATCCGGGCCCGCACGCATTGGTACACCAACCCCCCCGAAACGCGGTTGACGGTACGGGCGCAGGAACCGATAACGCCTCGGCAAGTGAAATTACTAGAACAGTTTTTGCAACGGCGGATGGGACAAAAATTTAAACTCATTTTTGATGTTAATCCCATCATGGAAGTGCGGTCGAATGACGCAGAATCCCAGTAGTGGCGGTTATAGCCCTGCGACTCAAGTTATGCCAACCCTTGCGGTTTAACGATAACC
>JAUQVQ010000243.1:0-3467 GCA_039794725.1 Gloeomargarita sp. HHBFW_bins_162 | reverse complement strand
GATGGCCGGACGATGATAGATCGGCGTTACTCGCCGTGATGGCTGAGGTTATCCAACGCCATGACCCGTTTCAGTGCCGTTTCTAAAATGGCAACGAGTTCTTCATCTAGGAACACATCGCCCAACAATGGGGGAAACCCGCACAGTAACTGCCAGATGATGACCCATCGTTCCCACCAGTTCAACCGTCGCTCGATGAAGAAATGGATAACCGGTCGGCAGACCTCATTGGATCGTAAGGTTAGCTTGACCTGCGGGGGATGAGCGTAGCGGAGTGGGTCAATGCTGGGAGCCGATTGCAGAACTTGCCACAACTGCACTATAAAATCCGCTGATAGGTCACCCTCTGCAGTAATTCGTTTGGCCGAACGTACAATCCACGCAAGATGGAGCCGGTTGATCCAAGGGAAATCCTCCCGGTTCTGTTGCATCTGGAAACGAATGGCACGAGAACCGCGAATCCGCCAGACCAAGACAGTCATAGGAGACCCTTCGGTTCCACCATAGAGAAAAGAGTTACTCATGGTTGGGTGAATCGTTAATAAACAACTTCAGGAAAAACAAGCTTCGGACAATACTTTGATGCGCTTAATCGTGTACTTCTGGTTCACTTACCTACAGCATACCCCGATGGTGAAGTCCCTACTTCCAGATGGAGTAGGGGTTCCCAAAAGGGCATTGATTACGCAATAGGTAATGGCTGATATGGTTGCAGGGGAATGGGGATACTTTGGGACAATCATGATGTAACAATCCTCTACTAACTTAGCACAAGGGTCGCAGGGGCAGTCCACGCACTGCGCCGTAGGGGTTGCCCCTGTCTCTGGTTCTTTGGGCGTTCTGGCAAGAGAATTTTCCTATTGTCAATTAGCGGTCGCAGGGCGTAGCCCCCGTCTTTGGTTCTCCCTAATTTCTGGATGCTGACTAAAGGGAACCTCTCAAAATTAGTGATTAGCGGTCGTAGGGGCGCAGCCCCCGTCTCTGGTTCTTTGGGCGTTCTGGCAAGAGAATTTTCCTATTGTCAATTAGCGGTCGCAGGGCGTAGCCCCCGCCTTTGGTTCTCCCTAATTTCTGGATGCTGACTAAAGGGAACCTCTCAAAATTAATGATTAGCGGTCGCAGGGGCGCAGCCCCCGTCTCTGGTTCTCCCTAATTTCTGGATGCTGACTAAAGGGAACCTCTCAAAATTAATGATTAGCGGTCGCAGGGCGTAGCCCCCGCCTTTGGTTCTCGGTAATTTCTGGATTCTAACCGAGAGATTTTTTCCCCGATTGAATAAATAGAGGTGCCCTATATTTATATTTTTTATAATTGCTATAGAAGTTCCCCCTAGTTCTGATTATCTTAATTCGGCACAATCACTCCCAACCCATAACCCAACAGTCCCAAAACCGCTCCCAACCCGATTAACCAAGGGGCGGAAACCCGTTTCCAAAATAATAAAACCCCACTGATGATGGCTATGCCCACCATCCACACCCCTTGCCCAATGGATACAGCAAACGGTGCCACCCCAATCTGCCACCCCAACCGCGCAACCACCACTGCAATTAACGCCACTGCTCCCACATTCAACCCATCCAAAAATGCCCCCGTCCAGGTCGTCCGCCGGAACCAAATGACAATTGGATTTAATAAAGCCACAAATATAAATGACGGCAAAAAAATAGCAATCGTAGCGACTGCTGCCCCCTCCCAACCGGCGATTTGAAATCCCACAAAGCTGGCCGTAGATAGCACCGGCCCCGGCGTAAATTGCCCCAGCGCAATCGCATCCAAAAGCTGTTGTTGCGTCAGCCAACCGTAGCGATTGACCAAATCATGCTCAATAAACGCAATCAGGAGATAGCCACCGCCAAATAAGACCGAGCCCACCTTCAGAAAAAATAAACCCAAAGTCAGTACACTCGGCGCAACGTCCGGGGTGGTTTGAGCGATTTTTGCCAGAGAGAATCCCAGCCCCGGCCACCACGCTCCCGGTGTGGGTTGAACCGGGCGGCGGCGCACCAACACCCCCAACATTCCCCCCGCCAGGAGTGCCAATAGTTCCCCCGCCCCCACCACCACTAACCCAATCACCGCCAACCCCACGCCCAAAAGCAGGCGATTTTTTACCGCTTTTTGCCCCAGCCGCCACCCCACCTGGAGGATTAACATCACCGTCACCGGCTGAATCCCCGCCAACACCGGCGCTACCTGGGGTAAGGTCTGGAATTCGCGATAGCCCCAGGCAATCAATGTCGTGAGCAAGGCTGCTGGCAAAATAAAACTCACTCCCGCCACAATTAACCCCGCCCAACCCGCCCGCCGCAGACCCACTAAAATCGCTATTTCCGTCGAATTGGGTCCAGGGATCAAATTAGTTGCCCCCATCAAGTCTAAAAATTCTTCAGTTTCTAGCCATCGCCGCTGTTCCACCACCTCTTTCTGCATCATGGCAATATGCGCCGCCGGCCCGCCAAACGCAACAGCTCCCAACCGGGTGAAAACCTTGATCAACTCCACCAGCCGCCGGGTCATAGGGTATCGGTACTTCCGTTCTCCTATCGAGCGTAACGCAGTCCGGGTATTTTTCCAAACGACCAGCGGGTCACGGAATTTGAAACAATCTGTTAATGTAAATACGGATGTGAGGAAGGACAACTGTGGCGTGGCTTACCATTGCTGGCAACAACCTATTTGAACGGCACGGGGGATCAGTGTGTCCAGCCTAGCTTGGGTAACCACACTTTTATTTGTACTGGCGGCTCTGCTTGGGATTGTGGAAGCCACCGCTACTTGGCTGGGTTATCGCACCATCACCCGCAATCGTCTGCGCCGTCAACCTCAGCACCGAGAAACGCAACTCCCCCGTTACTCCGTAATCGTGGTGGCCTACCTGCCCAACGAAGAGGGGATTATTCTGGATACATTAACCTATCTATTAGACACATTGCCCCATCCCCAAGCCGGTCTGGAAATCATCCTGGCCTATAACCGCCCCCATCCCCTGCCCATCGAAGCCCAACTGCACACCCTGGCGGATCAGTACCCCGAACTCAAACTCCTGCATGTCGAGGGGAGCCGTTCCAAAGCCGAAAACCTCAATGCCGCCATTCACCTGGTCACGGGCGAAATGACCCTGATTTTGGATGCCGATTTGAAACCCACCCCGGCAAGTGTCCGGCGCGCCTGGCGGTGGCTGGCGGGAGGGCAGTACGATGTCGTCCAGGGACGCAATGTCATCCGCAATGCCCACGATAATGTGTTAACCCGGGTGGTGGCGGTCGAATTTGAACATCTCTATGGGGTGAGTCATCCCGCCCGCTCGTTAATCGCCGATTTGGGCATTTTTGGCGGTTCCAATGGCTACTGGCGCACTAATGTTCTCCGAGGCATTCGCTTCAATCCCCAGATGCTCACCGAAGACATTGACGTGACCCTCAAACTGCTTCTGCGGGGGTATCGAATTATTCACGACCGGGATG
>JAUQVQ010000242.1:0-3477 GCA_039794725.1 Gloeomargarita sp. HHBFW_bins_162 | reverse complement strand
CCCAACAACGAGCGTGTCCCCACCACCACCACTTCCTGATCCAAAATCGCAAAACGGGCTTCCATCGTAGTCGCCCAATTTAACTCCAATAATTGCCGGTACAGTTGCTCAGAATTTTGCACCGGTAATTTGAGAATACTTGACCACACCGTAAACGTATCATCCGGGGTGGTGCCGGTCATTTGCACATACACCTGCGCCGTCCCGTACCGAAACCGCCACACGCACCCCTGATCCAAATGACTGACCTGAGCCGAATCCGGCTCCGCCAAGGAACTGATCACCGTCTCCACGTTGTCCATTGGGTTGGTGGGTTCGGCGAGTTCGGGGAAGGTTGCATCCATACCAGCACCTCATGTCTAATTGCAGGGTACACCAAAAAGGCTACGGCGCAATCACCGTATTCACCACCCGCATAAACTCAGAACGGGTGGCCGTGCTGTGCAAAAACAATCCTCCCAATTTACTCGTTACCGTATCGGAGTTCACATCCTCCACGCCCCGCGATTTGACGCAGTAATGTTTCGCTTGGATCACAACCGCAATATCCTCGGTTTCCAAAATGTAGGACAGGGCGTAAAAAATCTGCTCCGTTAACCGCTCTTGGATTTGGGGACGTTTGGCAAAATACTCCACAATCCGGTTGATTTTGGACAAACCCAACACCTTTTTTTTAGGAATATAAGCTACGTGCGCCCGCCCATCAATAATCACAAAATGGTGCTCGCAATTGCTCTGCACATTGATATTGCGTTCCACCACCATCGAGTTATAGCCCATCTTATTTTCGACGGTGGTGCATTTGGGAAAATTGCGCCAATCTAACCCATAAAAAATCTCATCCACATACATCTGCGCCACCCGCCGGGGCGTATCCGCCAAACTGTCATCCCGCAAATCCAACCCCAACGCCTGCATAATCTGAGCGAAATGGTGGGCAATCAGGGTGCGTTTTTGGGTCTCATCCAAACCCGTTTCCACCTGGGGCGTGGCTACCCCTTTGTTAATCAAAAATTGCGCCACCCGTTGTCCCAATTCCGGGTCGGTTTTTTGACTGCGGGTGACCGGTTCATCATCCAACACTAAATCAGGACTGGGGCTGGCGACCACCACCAATTCATTCTCCCCATCCACAATACCATTACCCACTTTGGGCGCATGACCATTCAGAGCCGGGTTCACAAAACGAGGGGTCAATGTCATAGAGTTGTAAAAACAGTGAACGGTATCGTCATCGGGAAGCTACCGCCGCACCGGTACACCATGTACCCCTAGCAACCCCCACGACTGAGATCAACGGTTGCGGCTAACGACCACCCCTTCAACCCAGGGTGGGGCGCACCACATCCACCAAGAGTGCAGTATAACCCATCCCTACCCCAGCGGCTACCTGAACCTTGAGAGCATTTTCCGGGGAGCTAACCAAGCCTCTCGCCGGGAGAATCCAGAGCTGTGGGAAAACGAACGGGGGCGGTGCTCCGGCGACCCTCATTGCCAATTCAAAAGGGATTGCTACGAGGGACTCTTTACTCCCATTCAATTGTCCCCGGCGGTTTCGAGGTAATGTCGTACACCACCCGGTTCACCCCCGGCACTTCGTTGACAATGCGATTGGCGACCAGTTCCAAAAATTCATGCGGTACTCTTGCCCAGTCCGCTGTCATGCCGTCTTCGCTGGTGACAAACCGCAGGACAATCGGGTGGGCATAGGTGCGCCGGTCCCCCATCACCCCCACCGACCGCACCGGCAGCAGCACCGCAAACGACTGCCAGAGCTGGTTATACAGACCGTGCCGGTTGATTTCTTGCCGGACAATCCAATCCGCCTCCCGCAGCGTTTCCAACCGTTCCGGCGTCACTTCCCCCAGGATGCGAATGGCTAACCCCGGCCCTGGAAACGGTTGCCGCTGGACAATTTCATCCGGCAGTCCCAGGGAGCGGGCGACTTTGCGGACTTCGTCTTTGAACAACCGGCGCAGGGGTTCGATCAGCTTAAATTGCAAATCCTTGGGCAACCCCCCCACGTTGTGATGACTTTTAATTTTCACCGCCACCCGCTCGCCGGTTTGCGGGTCAATGGCTCCCCCCGCCGATTCGATGACATCCGGGTAGAGCGTCCCTTGCGCCAGATAATCAAACGGCCCCAACCGCTTGGATTCACTTTCAAACACCCGGATAAATTCGTGGCCGATCACCCGCCGTTTTTCCTCCGGGTCGGTGACCCCCTGAATGGCGCGCAAAAACTGCTCCCGGGCGTTGACGTACTCCACTGGAATATGAAACTGCTCGTGGAATAGTTTCACCAACCGTTCCGGCTCCAATTTGCGCATAAAGCCCTGGTCAATAAACACACAGGTCAGTTGGTTGCCAATCGCCCGGTGCAGCAAAAATGCCAGCGTCGAAGAATCCACCCCGCCAGAGAGAGCCAACAAAACCCGTTTTTCACCCACTTTCGCCCGGATTTCGCTAATCGCTTCCTCCACAAACGCCGCCGTCGTCCAAGTCGGTTCACAGCCGCAAATGTGATAAACAAAATTGCGAATCAAGGCCATGCCCCCCTGGGAATGCACCACCTCCGGGTGAAACTGCACCCCGTACAAATTGCGGTCGTGATGGGCAATGGCGGCACAGGGACAATTTTCCGTGTGGGCGAGAATGGCAAACCCCTCCGGCAGTTGCACCACGCTGTCCCCGTGACTCATCCACATGGTCGTACCGTCGTCCACGTTGGTGAGCAAATCGGTGGGGTCGTCAATACGCAGGGAGGCTTTGCCGTATTCCCCCAGCGCCGAGCGCACCACCTTACCCCCCAGTTGTTGCACCATCAACTGCATCCCGTAACACACGCCCAGGATGGGGATGCCCAACTGCCAGATGGCGGGGTCACATTGGGGCGCACCCCGGTCATAGACGGAATTAGGGCCACCGGAGAGGATAATCCCCCGGGGTTGCCACTGGCGCAACTGCTCGGCGGTGGTGTGGTAGGGCAACACTTCGGAATAAACTTGGGTTTCCCGGATGCGGCGGGCAATCAATTCCGAGTATTGGGAGCCAAAATCCAAAATCGCAATCATCTGCCGGTGGGGAATCACCGCAGGTTGGGAAACGGCAGACGTGGGCTGTTCAGCAAGCACAGTCATACATCTTTAGGGGATAATTCACCTATTCTAACCAGTCCCATCATCCCCCCCGTGCGTCAAGTTATAGGGAACCTCTATTAATTCATGATTAGCGGTCGCAGGGGCGTAGCCCCCGTCTCTGGTTCTCCGTCATCTGGGCATTCTGGCAATAGAACTTTTCCTTTGCTTCAGTAAATAGAGGTGTCCTATAGTAAAAAGTGATGATTGTGAACGCCTGATCTTTTCTGAGTAACGCTATGCAAACCCCCGCTGACCTGCCCCGCACCGACGACGAATGGCAAAAAATTCTCAACCCGGAGCAATTTCGCGTCCTGCGCCAACACGGTACGGAACGCCC
>JAUQVQ010000241.1:0-3506 GCA_039794725.1 Gloeomargarita sp. HHBFW_bins_162 | reverse complement strand
TTAATAGAGGTTCCCTTGAGGACACCTCTATTTATTTAAGCGAGCCAAAAATCTTTTAGTTGGAATCCAGGAATTGCGGAAAACCAAAGGCGGGGGTGCCCCCCTGCGACCGCTAATTCGCAATTTTTAGAGGTGCCCTTTATTCAATCGGACAAAAAATCTCTTAGCCAGAATCCAGAAATTACGGAAAACCAGAGACGGGGGTGCCCCCCTGGGACCGCTAATTGATAGTTTTTAGAGGTGCCCTCAAATCATTTAGGATTGCTATATCAAATTAATTTCAAAGAAAAACGAAAACGGGGGCTACACCCCTGCACACTTAAGTTGAATTTCTGCGTTATTGATTGAGGCATACCATCACAATTACGTTAAATGGTCTCTTCTTGAGGTAAAACCTGGGGGGGCGGTTGCCAATTTTCCTGATCCACCGGAAAGGGCGGGTCGAGGCCAATCACCCGCAAGGCCGTCGGCGGTAACGTCACCTGCACCCGTTCCCCCACCTGAAACCCACCCCCAGCCTGACGCACCTGGAGAGCAATGCCCCCCGGCAGTTCCACCCAGTAGCGGGTATCTAACCCCAGATAGTCCGCCCCGGTAATCCACGCCGACGGTTCCGTTGGGGTAGCGGGTTGGAGTTGCACTTGCTCTGGGCGAATGACCAGGGTGACTTCGGTGCCCATGCCCAAATTGCCGCCCGGATGATGCACCCGCACCGATTGATCATTAGCCAAACGAACCTGCACCCAGGGACAGCCCGGCTCCACCACCTGCCCGGTAAGAAAATTGGATTCCCCGATAAAATCCGCCACGAAATAACAGCTTGGGTGTTCATACAGTTCCTGGGGCGTTCCCACCTGCAATACCCGTCCCCCCTGCATGACCGCCAGACGATTGGCTAAGGTTAAGGCCTCCTCCTGGTCGTGGGTGACGTAGAGAAAGGTCAGCCCCAACTGCTGCTGCATTTGCTTTAACTCGTGTTGCATCTGTTTGCGCAGTTTCAAATCCAACGCCCCCAGGGGTTCATCCAGGAGCAAGACGTGCGGTTTTTGGATCAACGCCCGTGCCAGAGCCACCCGTTGCTGTTGCCCGCCGGATAGTTCCCGGGGGTAACGATGCGCCAGACCGTCTAAGCGCACCAAGGCCAGCATTTCCCCCACCCGGGAGCGGATTTCCCCCCGACTGACCCCCCGCACCTCCAACCCAAAACTGATATTCTGGGCGACGGTGAGATGGGGAAACAGGGCGTAATGTTGAAACACCGTATGTACAGGTCGTTGAAAGGGCGGCACCCCCACCAAGGAGCGTTCCCCCAGGCGAATGTCCCCCGCATCGGGCGTTTCAAACCCAGCAATTAACCGTAACGTGGTGGTTTTGCCGCACCCGGAAGGCCCCAAGAGGGCAAAAAATTCCCCCGCCTGAATCTCTAGATCAATCCCCGCCACCGCCGGTCGGGCTTCCCGTTGGTAGGTTTTCCGCACCTGGGATAAGGTCAACATCAGCCCCGCCCCACCCGCAATTTGATTTCATTCCAGGCCGCATCGTAAAGGGTGAGGGTGGCAGGCGGTAAATTTTCTAAGACCTGTAGCTTGGCAAATACCGCCGGGGGTGGGTAAATGGCTGGATTATTCAAATCTTCGGCTTGGATGAGTTTGTCCTGAATCGCCGTTTGGTTGGGAGTGGCATAACGGGTGTAGTTGGAAATCTGCGCCGCCACCGCCGGTTCCAGCAGATAATTGATAAACTGATGCGCCAGTTCCACATGGGGTGCCCCCTTGGGAATCGCCATCGTATCCACCCACAAAATCGCCCCCTCTTTGGGAATGCTGTAGGCAATATCGGGGTTTTCCACCATTACCTGAAAGATATCGCCGCTGTTTTCCAACGCCAGAGCCACTTCCCCCTGGTTGAGCAATTCCTCGCCCGTATCGGGAGCAAAGGCCACGATGTTGCGCCGGTGCTGAATCAGCCAATCCCGTGCCCGGTTGATCTCACTCGCCTGGGTGGTGTTGGGGTTCAACCCCAGGGCAATCAACACCGCCCCCAAGGTCGCCCGGGATTCCTCCTGCCACGCCACCCGGTACTGCGGGTCAAACATCGCCCCCCAACTGTCAATCGGTTTGCCGGTTTTTTTGCGGTTGTACCCAATCCCCTGCGTCCCCCATTGGTAGGGCATACTGAAGCGATTGCCGGGGTCGTAAGCGGGGTTGCGGAACTTTTCGCCGAGGTTCACCTGGTTGGGCAGTTGCGCTTGATCTAAGGGCAAGAGCATTTCCTCCTGGATCATCCGGCTCACCAAGTAGTCCGAGGGAAAAACCACGTCGTAGCCCGGATTCCCCGGTTTTAACTTGGCGTACAAGGTATCGGGGCTGTCAAACGTGTCGTACTTAATCCGCACATTGAATTTTTGTTCAAACTCCGTCAACACCTGGGGCGCAATGTAGGTCGCCCAATTGTAAACACTCAAGGTCACCGGCGGGGTTGATTGCCGGGCTGATTGATTGCCGATGCCACACCCCAGGGGTAACCAAGCGGCCACCCCAAACGCAATTAACACTACCCACCACCGTCGCCACCAAGATTTCATGTCTGCCACTCCTTACGACCACCGTTCCCCCGTTCCCCCTGCAGTCCCCAGGCCACCACCACCAACAGCGTAGAGGCCAGCAACATCAGGGTAGAAATGGCATTGATTGCCGGCGTTACTGAAAATTTAATCATGCCATAGACAAATACTGGTAACGTAGTTGCGCCCGTCCCGGCGGTAAAAAAAGTTACCACAAAATCATCCAATGACAAGGTAAACACCAACAACGCCCCACTCAGGATCGCCGGGGTCAACCAGGGCAGGGTAATCCGCACCAGAGTTTGCCAGCGATTCGCCCCCAAATCCATTGCCGCTTCTTCCCACACCGGCGGCAATTCCGCCAAACGCGCCCGCACCACCAACGTCACGAACGAAATCGCAAAGGTAATATGCCCAATCGTCACCGTCGGCAACCCCAAGGTCAGTTCGCCGCCCCCCCAACGGTGCCAGAGGCGAAATAGCCCGGTAAAAAACACCAACAACGACACCCCCTGGGCAATCTCCGGAATCACCAACGGGAGCAAAACCAACCCCTCCACCGCCACCCGCCCCGGCCACCGCACCCGCTCCAACCCCAACGCCAACAGGGTTCCCAACCCCGTCGCCACCACCGTCGTCACCGCCGCCACCACCAAACTATTCCCCAGGGCGTTCAGGATACCGTAGCGGCCAAACCCCACCGTTTCCGGGAATGCCCCACCCCCGCCGGTGAGCAAAATCCGATACCAATCCCAGGTAAAACCCTGCCACACCCCCGTAAACCGGGAATTATTAAACGAGTAAATGACCAGTACGAGGATGGGCAGGTAGATAAACCCCAGCCCCGCTACTGCCCACAGCCTTAACCCCCGCCGTGGCCAGCCTAACCCCGATCCGACGATTCCTGCCCCTCGCTGTAACCGCGCCGCCCGACAAAATCATC
>JAUQVQ010000240.1:0-3506 GCA_039794725.1 Gloeomargarita sp. HHBFW_bins_162 | reverse complement strand
CCGGGGACACCGTTACAATCCGGGGGTTCATCAACATATCAATCGTTTGCCGTTGCCAAAGGTCATAGCCCTGTTGGAGCCTGAGCCAGCGTTGTCGTTCCCACACGCCCAAACATTCGCCCGCCGCCCCCACCACCAGCACGTAGTCCCGTTCGCCGGTTTTGGCGATGATCTGCTGAGGCTGTGCCAAATCCTCGAGCGTCAGGGGTTCCCCTTTGACCACCAATTCCCCCAGCATTGCCCCAGGGGGTGCCCCCAACAGTTCCCGATGGGTGATGATCCCCAAAGGCTGGCGCCGAGAACCCACCACCGCCCACGATTGTCCTGTAGTCAACAGAGCGGCAATTCCTTCTGCGAGCGACAATCCCTCTGCCAAAATCAAGGGGACGGCTTTTGGTTGTGGTTCGCTAAGGTTGAGCCAAGGAATCACTGTACTGCAAAAAGTTTTCCATAGGATAACATTAGCGTTTTCCCAGGATAAAGTGTATCGGATATTTACCAGATGGGTACCTCTATAGTACCTCTATTTATTAAAACCAGGGAGAAATTCTATTGCTAGAACACCCGCATTGCAAAGAACCAGAGACGGGGGTTAAGCCCGTGCGACCGCTGATTTTGCATTGATAGATGTGCCCTCTATTGATGCAAGCGGGCAGAAAATTTCTTAGCGAGAATACGGAGAAGTGCCCCCTGCGACCGCTAATTATAAATTGATAGAAGTTCGCTTGCGGATACTTCATTCTATTGATGCAAGCGGCTACCCAATTTCTTGGCAAGAATGCAGAGATTCCCAAGAAAGCAGGGGATGCCCCCGCCAACGGCTCATCGGCAATTTTTAGAGCCACCCCAGCCAGCAGGAGACAAGGGCAATTCCCGCCGCCACCGTTTACCCCGGCGTATTGACCGCCAAGGATTGCCCCAGCCCCACGAACTGCTGAATCCGCTCGGCCATCTGCGGGGGCGTTAACCCCAAATCCGCCTTGGATTCTTCCGGCTTGGCGTGTTCCACCAGGATGTCCGGCACCCCAATCCGCAGAATCGGGAGAACCAGTCCGGCATCCAACAGAGCCTCCGCCACGCCACTGCCAAAACCACCCGGTAAACACCCCTCTTCTAGGGTCACCACCCGCCCCGTCTCCCGTGCCCAAGGGAAAATCAACTCCGTATCCAAAGGCTTGGCAAACCGAGCATTGATCACAGCAGCATCAATCCCATGCTCTTTGAGAATTTCTGCCGTTTGCAGGGCAGGCACCACCATCGCACCGTAGGCCACCAGCAGGACATCCCGCCCATGCCGCAGGAGTTCCCCTTTGCCAATCGGTAAGGGTTCCCAACCCTCCTCCATCAGGGGCACCCCGTAGCCATTCCCGCGCGGGTAACGCAGGGCAATCGGACCCTCCGTGTACTGAATCCCGGTGACAATCATACGCTGCAATTCCGCCTCATCCTTGGGCGCCATCAAAACCATGTGGGGCAAACAGCGCAGATAGGCAATGTCATACATCCCCTGGTGCGTTGGCCCATCGGCTCCGACAATCCCCGCCCGGTCCATGCAGAAAAACACCGGTAACTTTTGAATGCACACATCATGCACAATTTGGTCATACGCCCGTTGCAAAAACGTCGAATAAATTGCCGCCACCGGTCGCATCCCCTCGCAGGCCAACCCCGCCGCCAACGTGACCGCATGTTGTTCGGCAATGCCCACGTCAATGTACTGATGGGGGCACTGTTTTTGCAGAATATCCAACCCCGTCCCCGTCGCCATCGCCGCCGTAATTCCGACAATTTTGGGGTTATCCTGCGCCAAGCGGGTCAAGGTCTGGCCAAACACTTTGGAATAACTCGGGGGCTTGGGTTTACTCGCCGGTTTGGGTTTGCCGGTGGCTAAATCAAAGGCATTTTGGGCGTGATACCCCACCTGATCCTGCTCGGCCACCTCATAGCCTTTGCCCTTCACCGTCGCCACATGCACCAGCACCGGCCCACAAATCTGGTGCGCCCGGTTAAACGTATCGATCAGTTCGGCGATATTATGCCCATCCACCGGCCCAAAATAGGTAAAGCCCAACTCCTCAAACACCGCCCCCACCTTGGGCACCGTCAGGCGTTTCATCCCCTCTTTCATGTTGTGCGCCAACGCCTCATCCACAAAGGGCAGATGCCGGAATTGCTCCTCCAAATTTTCCGTCAAAAACTGCATCGGCGGACTGAGACGCAGTTTATTCAGATACCGGGGAATCGCCCCCACATTGGGAGAAATGGACATTTCGTTATCGTTGAGTACCACCAACAGCCGGGTGTGCGGACAATGTCCCGCATGGTTGATCGCCTCCAAGGCCATCCCGCCCGTGAGGGCGCCATCCCCAATGATCGCCACCACTTTGAAATCTTCACCCCGCATATCGCGGGCAATCGCCATCCCCAACGCCGCCGAAATACTCGTCGAGGCGTGCCCCGCCCCAAAATGGTCAAACCGACTTTCCGAGCGTTTCAAGTAACCCGCAATCCCATCTTTTTGGCGCAGAGTATTGAACCGGTGATACCGCCCCGTAATGATTTTGTGGGGATAGGCTTGGTGTCCCACGTCCCACACCACCTTATCCCGGTCTAAATCCAGGGTTTGGTACAGCCCCAGGGTGAGTTCCACCACCCCCAACCCCGGCCCTAGATGTCCGCCGGTCGCCGCCACCGTCTGTAAATGCTTTTCCCGAATCTGCCGAGCAATCGCTTCTAATTCCGGGATGGACAAACCGTGTAACTGATTCGGATGGGTAATTTCGCTGAGATGCACCAGTATAACTCCTTCATTACAAACGGGGTATCAACCGTGACCCCAATTGGGAGAACTCCCGTCTCTATGGTAGCCCACAGTTTTGATTTGTTTAGTAAATCTTTAGAACAGTCTCCCCCAAAAAACCGTTCACCGAGAACCAATCACCGCCGCCACCGCCAAGGGTGTCTGGACAACCCGCCCCCCCGCCCACCGGGTCACCAACGCCGTTCCCAAACTGCGCCATGCCGTATCCCCCAATAACGCCACTACCGCCGCACTAGGAAACGCCCCTGCCCCCCCATACGCCCCCAGCAAATAGCCCGTCAAAAATAGCGTCAACGGCGACCGTCCCCGCCGCACCCCCCCTGTCAACGTGACCACCGGGTCATCCGCCCCCGCCAGAAAATCCAGCACCGATGCCGCCACCTCCGGCCAAGTTTCCCCAGCCGCTAAGGGTTCCCTCGTCTGCCCCCGCAGTGCCAACCCCAGCACCCCCGCCCACTCCCGCACTACCCCCGGCAACCCCGCCGTACTCACCAGCTCCGGCACCGCTTCCCCATCGGGATAACACAGCACCAACCCCGGCAGTAGCAACACCAACGCCTCCGCCGCCGTGCTTGCGGTTGGGACGGTTGACGATTGCCCGACCCAGTACTGACAACCTTGGTACAACCATTGCCCCCACACGCCCGGTGAATTGGGTTGCCACACCCAACCGGGTAACGGATGT
>JAUQVQ010000239.1:0-3514 GCA_039794725.1 Gloeomargarita sp. HHBFW_bins_162 | reverse complement strand
ACCGAGAGATTCTTTCCCCGATTGAATAATAAATAGACGTGCCCTTGACCCGTTTGAATAATTAATAGAGGCATCCCTGTAGGCTGGCTTATGACCATGTTGCAACTGTATCTGGCTTTGATGACGGTGGTGTGGCTGGTGGTACTGTTGGCAGTGGTACTTCCGGCGTTGACAACGGGAACCTTGGGCATCACTGAGGCGAAAACGACGGCGGGGCAGTTACTCGCAGGGGCAGTGCTGACTCTGCCGGGAAGTTTGGGGTTGGCAATTGGCCTGAGTTGGGGATGTTTTTGGCGGCGATGGGAACGATGGGCGTTTTACTGCTCGCTTCTGCCGGTGCTGAATGTGCTGGTGGCTGGTATAGCCTGGCTGTGGGAGTTGCAGGCTAATCCCTAGCCGTTTGACTTGGCTTTGGTGAACCAAAACGGCTCGCTCTGCGTATATCTTTTTGGGTAACGTAACATTAAGTTTTATGTACGGACGCCGACTGTTGCTCCTGGGGTTACTGGTGTTGGTGGGGTGGTTGACCCCCCTGTTCCCAGCGCAGGCGGCGATGCCCCGGTACGTGCAGGCGGAATTGGTGAGTGAGGTAAAAACCGTGCAACCGGGGACACCGTTTTGGGTGGGGTTACAGTTAGACATTGCCCCGGGCTGGCACGTCTATTGGCAAAATCCGGGGGATTCGGGGGATCGGGTGCGCTTGGATTGGCAGTTACCCCCAGGCGCAACGGCGGGAGAAATCCAGTGGCCCTACCCCCAGCGGTTGCCGGTTGGCCCGTTGATGAATTTTGGCTACACAAACCGGGTGTTGCTTCTGACGCAAATCACCCCCCCAGCCGATCTCAGCCCCGGTCAGACCTTGAATCTACAAGCCCAGGCGAGTTGGTTGGTTTGTCGGGAAGACTGCATCCCCGAAGAGGCTCCGGTGCGGTTAACCCTCCCGATGAGGACAACGGCAACTCCCAACCCTGAGGCTCAATCTGCGTTTCAGCAGGTGCGGCGCCATCATCCGCAACCGGCTCCTTGGTCGGTGGTGTATGCGGTGGAGGGGGAACGTTTGCAATTATCCTTTCCGGTGGGTCGAGTGCAGGAAGCGGTCTTTTTCCCGTTTGATGACGGGGTGATGACTAATGCGGCTCCCCAAGTGTTGCAAACAACAGCGCAGACTACTGAGCTAACCCTGCAACGGGGGTACCAAGAAAACCTAACGACTGTGGCGGGCGTGCTGGTACTGACAACGGGTCAGGGAACCCAAGCCTACACCATTCAAGCGGAACCGGGGGTATTACCACCTCAAAGTCGGGCGGGGAACTTGGCGCAGATTTTGGGGTTAGCGTTCTTGGGCGGGTTGATACTAAATGGGATGCCCTGTGTCCTCCCCATTTTGTCGCTGAAAACCCTGCAATTAGCGGACAAGACCCGGCAATCGGCTCAGCAGGTGCGCTGGGGTGGGTTGAGTTATGGGGCGGGGGTGTTGGTGAGTTTTTTGGCACTGGCGGGGGGATTGTTGCTCCTGCGGGGACTGGGGCAACAGTTGGGATGGGGGTTTCAACTGCAATCGCCGGGGATGGTATTCCTGCTGATGTATGTGTTGTTTGGGGTGGCCTTGAACCTGTCCGGGGTGTTCACGGTGGGGACGGGTTGGCTGGGAGTGGGGCAGAGGTTGACGGAACGACCGGGGTATGCGGGGGAATTTTTTACCGGCGTGTTGGCAACGGTGGCAGCGACTCCCTGTACGGCTCCCTTTATGGCGACGGCGATTGGGGCGGCGTTAACGTTACCGACCGGGGCAGCGTTGGGGGTGTTTGGCAGTTTGGGGTTGGGGTTTGCCTTGCCCTATGTCGTGTTGTGTTTTGTGCCGAGGTGGCGGCGGTGGCTCCCCAAGCCAGGAGCATGGATGCACACTCTACAGCAATTGTTAGCATTTCCTTTGTATGGGGCGGCGGCCTGGTTACTGTGGGTATTGACTCTGCAAACGGGTACGGATGGCTTGGCGGTGGGGTTGACGGGGCTGGTACTGTTAGGTCTGGCGGCGTGGCTGTACGGTTATGCCCAACAGCATCCGGGGGGGCGTAAAGCCGTTATCTTTAGTACGTTGTTAATCCTGGGCTTTTGTCTGACCTTACCGGCGCAGTTACCCGATGGTCAAGTCGCCACCAATATAGAAAATCGGCAAACTACCGTCTGGGAACCGTTTACCCCTGCTCGTTTACAGCAATTGCGTACCCAAGGGCGACCGGTGTTTGTGAATTTTACGGCCGCTTGGTGTGTCAGTTGTCAGGTGAATGAACGGTTTGTCTTTAGTAAACCAGAAGTCCAGCAAGCGTTTGACCGGCGGGGGATTGTTTTGCTCAAGGCGGACTGGACGCGGCGGAATCCTGAGATTACCCAAGTTTTGCAGGGGTTTGGGCGCAGTGGCGTGCCTCTGTATGTCCTGTATCCGGGGAATAATCAGCCCCCGGTGGTGTGGCCGAGTCGGCTCAGTCCGGCTCAGGTCACGGCGTTGTTGTCGTCTCAACTAGGAGGTTAATCATGGCTCGTTTTACTTGGCTGATTCCGGCGACTGCCGCTGTGGTGGTTACGGGGGTGGTTGCCAGTACAGTTATGGTAAATACATCAGCGGCTGCCGTGCAGGTGGGGAATCCAGCCCCTGATTTTACCGCCAAGACCAGCACCGGCCAGACCGTGCGCCTGAGCGATTACAAAGGCAAGATGGTGGTGTTGGAATGGACAAACCACGAATGTCCCTTTGTCGTCAAGCATTACCAGTCCGGCAATATGCAAAAACTGCAACAGGAGGCCAAGTCGAAGGGGGCAGTGTGGTTGTCTGTGGTGTCCTCGGCACCGGGGAAACAGGGGTTTGTGACGGCGGAGCAGGCCAATGCGGTGGTGAAAAAGCATAACGCTTCGCCTACGGCGGTTATTCTCGACCCGGATGGTACGCTGGGGCGGTTGTACGGTGCCCGCACCACGCCGCACATGTTTGTAATTGATAAAGCCGGTAAATTGCAGTACATGGGGGCGATTGACGATGCACCGGGGTTAAATCAGGATTCGACCAAGGCCAATAACTTCGTCCGGGCGGCGATGCAACAACTGATGGCCGGGCAAAAGGTCACGACGAGCACGACCCAACCCTACGGCTGTTCCGTGAAGTACAAAAACTAGGGCATCCATTCCCCAACGCCCCCGGTTTAGGCTGGGGGATTAGACCTCTTGGTTAATAACTCAACTCTAAACCCTTGCACAAATTAAGGTTGCTTGACTTGGGATTTTCTCCCCTCTCCCATCAAGGGAGAGGGGTCGGGGGTGAGGGTGAATATAGAGCCTATTTGATATCTATAAAGGGTACCTCTAAAAATTGCCAATGAGCGGTCGCAGGGGCGCAGCCCCCGTCTTTTGGTTCTCCGTAATTTGGGCATTCTGGCCATCGGACTGCTCCTGACGCTCAATCAATAGAAGTGCCCTAATGCTTATCAGCCTGACACAACATTAAATGTCAAATGGGTTCTAT
>JAUQVQ010000238.1:0-3515 GCA_039794725.1 Gloeomargarita sp. HHBFW_bins_162 | reverse complement strand
GTGAATATAGCCATCCCTTTTGAATTGGCAACAAGGGTCGCAGGGCGTAGCCCCGTTTGGGGTTTTCTCCCCTCTCCCTTGATGGGAAAGGGGTCGGGGGAGAATATAGCCATCCCTTTTGAATTGGCAACAATAGTCGCAGGGCGTAGCCCCGTTTGGGGTTTTCTCCCCTCTCCCTTGATGGGAGAGGGGCAGGGGGTGAGGGCAGACGGGAACGAGGCATCACTTCTGTTGTGATCTCATTTATGATTGCTATAACCATCTCCTAACTGGAATCCAGAAATTACGGAGAACCAGAGGCGGGGGATGCCCCCTGCGACCGCTAATCACCAATTTTTAGAGGTACTCTCTATAGCAGTCCTTTTTGAATGTGAAACAAGGGTCGCAGGGCGTAGCCCCGTTTTGGTTTTCTCCCTTCTCCCTTGATGCGAGAGGGGCAGGGGGTGAGGGCAGACGGGAACGAGGCATCACTTCTGTTGTGATCTCATTTATGATTGCTATAGCAATCCCTTCTGAGTTTGCAACACGGGTTACAGGGGCAGTCCACGCAGTACACTGCAGGCATTGCCCCCGTTGGTTCTCCCTACTTTTTTGTTCTTGAACCTTTTAGGATTGCTATACAATAGGGGCAACGGTAGGAGGGCGTGGATATGGACATTCAAACTCAGTGGGTTGATGTGCCCAATCAAGAGTTAATGATCAGCAGTTATTTGGCTCGTCCTGTAGCGGAAGGAACCTATCCCGGAATTATTGTTATTCAGGAAATTTTTGGGGTTAATTCTCACATTCGTGATGTAACAGAACGCATTGCCCGGTTGGGGTATATCGCGATTGCGCCGAGTATTTATCAACGCCAAGCACCGGGATTTGAAACGGGTTACACGCAAGCCGATGTTGAACAGGGACGCATTTATAAAGACCAGACCAAAGCTACCGAATTACTCAGTGATATTCAGGCCACGATTGATTACTTGAAACGGGAATTTCATGTGTCTCAATTTGGTACGATCGGCTTCTGTTTTGGGGGTCATGTGGTGTATTTGGCGGCCACTTTACCCGATATTCGTGTCACGGCTTCGTTTTATGGGGGGGGAATTGCCACGATGACGCCCGGTGGGGGGGAACCGACGATTACTCGCACCAAAGATATTAAAGGAACCATTTGGTGTTTTTTTGGTACTCGTGACCCCCTGATTCCCAATGAACAAGCGGATCAAATTGAACAAGAATTGCAAAAATATGGCATTGACCATCAGGTATTTCGCTACGATGCGGATCACGGTTTTTTCTGTAATGAACGAGACAGTTATGACCCCCAAGCGGCGGCGGATAGTTGGGAAAAAGTCCAGCAATTATTCAATCGGTTGCGCCCATGAGTAAGACGGCGTGGGTGTTTCCGGGGCAGGGTTCCCAAACGGCGGGGATGGGGTTGGATTTGCTCACGCATCCGCACGCTCAAAGCCGCTTTGCCGAAGCGGAACAGATTTTGGGTTGGTCGGTTGCGGAAATCTGCCAACCCCCGGCTCCCCATTTGCAACAAACCCGTTACACGCAACCTTGTCTATACGTTGTTGAGACGATTTTGGCTGATTTATACGCAGAATATCTCCCGGATTACCTGGCGGGGCACAGTTTGGGGGAATACGTCGCTCTCTACCGGGCGGGGGTTTATGACTTTGCGACAGGGCTAGCCTTAGTGAAACGGCGGGCGGAGTTGATGGAGCAAGTCAGCGGCGGCAAAATGGTTGCCCTCCTGGAACCGGATCGGGAGCAGTTGACGGCTTTATTAGCACAAAATCCTGATGTTGTCCTAGCCAATGACAATCATCCGGGGCAGGTGGTGATTTCGGGTACGCCGTCAGCGGTGGATGCGCTGGTCAAGGAAATTACGGTGAAACGGGCGGTGCCTTTGGCGGTGAGTGGGGCGTTCCATTCTCCATTTATGTCCGTGGCGGCAGAAGCGTTGGATCGTGATCTGGACACTATCCCCTTTCAGGATGCCAAAATTCCGGTTTTATCCAACACTGACCCCACACCGACAACCGATGGGCAATTATTAAAACAAAAATTGCGTAGCCAGATGACGACAGGGGTGCGTTGGCGGGAAACGGTACTGAATTTGGCGAATTTAGGTGTTACGCAGGTAGTGGAATTAGGGCCAGGCAAGGTGTTAACCGGGTTGGTCAAACGCACGGTTCCAGAAATAGAATTAGTCAACGTTTCCTCGTTGTGATATGGGGTACTCGTTTGGCTTAGCACCGATGTCGGCGGGAATTGCGGCTCTGACGTGGGGGCTGGGGTTACTGCCGGTCGTGCTGGGGGTGGCGGCGTTTTGGGTGCCCAAGGGGGGGGTGTTGTTCTTGGTGGCGGCTGTATTGTTCGTCATCAACGGGGGCATTTGGTTGGGATGGCGACCGACGGCGTTTGTGATCCGGGATGATGAACGGTTGGAAATTCGCTTCCCGGTGCGGCGGCGGTGGGTGGAACTGCATCCTGAACGGCGGGTTCGTCAGTTATCGCCGCTGGAATTGCACCAGGAGATGGGCTGGGTCGTGCGGCTGGGCGCAGGGGGGTTGGGCGGGGGGTTCGGGTGGCTCTGGACGCAACGGCGGGGCTGGGTGGAATTTTACACATCTCGCCATGATGGTCTGGTTTTGCTGGAACAACCCGGATATTTGCCGCTTTTGTTTACGCCAACCCAACCGGCGCAGGTGGTGGAGTTGTTAGGTGGCTGAGATTATCTGCAAGGGCAGTACCGCAGGGCTATTTGTTGGTGTTCAAAAGCTTTTTAGACCTCTTGTAAGAGTAAGAAATACCTAGAGACTGAGAGGGTAAACCAAAGAGAGATTTTTTGGGGGATTTTATGCGGTATGAAGAGTTGGCTCAATTGAGTCCATCAGAGTTCAAACGGCTATGCGGCGTGACTTTTGCAACCTTTCATCTGATGTTGAGTGTTGGAAAAGATGCAGTACGTCAACGCCCAAAAGTCGGCGGGCCTTGCCAGTTGTCTTGGGCTGACCAGTTGTTGCTCACTTTGCCGTATTGGCGTGAATATCGTACCTACTTTCACATGGCTCAAGATTGGGGAATTCATGAAAACAGTGCATAAAATCGAAAATATTCTCATTCAAGGGCACCTCTATTTATGCAATCGGGCAGAGAATTTCTGAGTGAGAATGCAGAAATTATGCAGAACCAGAGACGGGGGGTGCCCCCCTGCGACCGCTAATCACCAATTTTTAGAGGTGCCCTTTATTCAATCAGACAAAGAATCCCTTAGCGAGAATGCAGAGATTACAGAGAACTGACCCCCTGCGACCGCTAATTGATAGTTTTTTAGAGGTGCCCTCAAATTATTTAGGATTGCTATAGGACACCTCTCTCTATTTATTCAAGCGAGCCAAGAATCTCTTAACTGGAATCTAGAGATTATGGAGAACCAGAGACGGGGGCTGCGCCCCTGCGACCGCTAATTACTAATTAATAGAGGTTCCCTTGAGGACACCTCTATTTAT
>JAUQVQ010000237.1:0-3521 GCA_039794725.1 Gloeomargarita sp. HHBFW_bins_162 | reverse complement strand
GATTGAATAAATAGAGGTGCCCTCAAGAATAAAACGAGAGAGAACCAAGTACGGGGCTACGCCCTGCAACCCTTGTTGCACATTCAAAAAGGATTGCCATATAACCTGTGTCGGCGTGGGATTATGGTACATTACTGCCAAGCTATTCCCCTTTTTGTTTATGTACGAAAAGCTCACGCCCCCCACCCAAGGGACTCGGATTACGTTTAAGGCCGGTCTGCCCCAGGTGCCCGATGACCCGATTATTCCCTACCTGCGGGGGGATGGCACAGGGGTAGATATTTGGCCGGCCACCCAGTTGGTGTTGGATGCGGCGGTGCGCTTGAGCTACGGAACCGCTCGCAAAATCCATTGGTTCAAGGTCTATGCCGGGGATGAAGCCTGCGAAGTGTACGGCGAATTTCAGTACTTACCCCAGGATACCCTAACCGCCATTCGGGAGTATGGGGTGGCGATCAAAGGCCCATTAACTACGCCGGTGGGGGGGGGCATTCGTTCCCTGAACGTCGCCCTGCGGCAGATTTTTGACCTGTACGCCTGCATCCGTCCCTGCCGCTATTACCCCGGTACGCCGTCGCCCCACCGTCACCCGGAACAGTTGGATGTGATCATTTACCGGGAAAATACCGAGGATATTTATTTGGGTATTGAATGGCGGGCGGAAAGTGAACGAGCGAAAGAACTGATTGAACTGTTAAATGAACGGTTGATTCCAGCGACCCCCGAACACCAGGGCAAAAAAGTTCCTCTTGATAGCGGCATCGGCATTAAACCCATTAGTAAAACGGGTTCGCAACGCTTGATCCGCCGGGCAATTCAACACGCCTTGCGTTTACCCCCTCAAAAACAACTGGTCACTCTGGTACATAAGGGCAACATTATGAAATACACCGAAGGAGCCTTTCGGGATTGGGGGTATGAATTAGTCAAAAGTGAATTTCGCAGTCAATGTATCACCGAACGGGAATCCTGGATTTTAGAAAATGTCGAAAAAAATCCTGAGATAACTGTGACTGAAAATGCCCGTTTGATTGAACCGGGTTATGACCATTTGCCGCCCCAAAAACAAGCGGTGATTTGCGAGGAAGTGCAACAGGTGTTAGCGCAAATTGGCGACACGCACGGGCAGGGGCAATGGCGCACTAAAGTGATGGTGAATGACCGGATTGCCGATAGCATTTTTCAACAGATTCAAACCCGTCCCCAGGAGTATTCGATTTTGGCAACCATGAATTTGAACGGGGATTACCTTTCCGATGCCGCCGCCGCCATCGTCGGCGGATTGGGGATGGGGCCAGGGGCAAACATTGGCGATACCTGCGCCATTTTTGAAGCCACGCACGGCACGGCTCCCAAACACGCCGGGAAAGACCGGGTTAACCCCGGTTCCCTGATTCTCTCCGGGGTGATGCTGTTGGAGTTTTTGGGCTGGCAAGAAGCCGCCGATCTGGTGCAAACAGCTCTGGGACAGGCTATTGCTCAGGGGCAAGTCACCTACGACCTCGCCCGCCTCATGGAACCGCCCGTCGCACCGCTGTCCTGTTCTGGGTTCGCGCAGGCGATTGTCAACCAGATGGAGAATGTCAAGAAATCTTGATATTTAGAGCGGTTTTGGTGGTAAAATCGTAGCGACCAATGGTTTTCACCTTGATCCCTTGGGGATTTGTGCTTAGAGTGAGAGGTAACGTTGCGATCCCGGATTCGGGTTCTAAACATTATGACGCAAGAACAAACGCCGCTGGAGGAAATGACCCTACGTGATCTGCGCCGCTTGGCGAGTGAACTAGGGATTTCTCGATATAGTCGGATGCGGAAGTCCTATTTAGTGACGGCCATCCGGGCGGCTGAACTGCAAACGACCTATTCTCACCATTCCCCCATGATGCAGGAGGCGCAAACCACCGTGGATACTGCCAAAGATATGCAAACTGAACCGATGCCGACGGCGACCGCTTTGAAAGATGTGGATCAAGGGTTACCGGATTTGCCGGGCGGTTACGGCGAAACCCGCATTGTGTTGATGCCCCGTGACCCGCAGTGGGCGTATGCTTATTGGGACATCCCCAATGAGGTGCGCGAGGAACGGCGCAAGCAGGGGGGACAGCAACTTGCCCTGCGGTTGTACGATGCCACCAGCATTAACTTGGCGGTACAAGCTCCCCACAGTGTTCAGGAATATGCCTGTGACGAATTGGCACGGGAGTGGTATCTACCCATCCCGGTGAGTGACCGGGACTACGTGGTGGAAATCGGTTATCGCTGTGCGGATGGTCGTTGGTTGAGTTTAGCTCGGTCGGCGCCGGTGCGGATTCCGCCGGTGTATCCCTCGGATTGGATTGAAGACCATTTTATTACGGTAAATTTTGACGAAGACCTGCGGGGACGGACGTTCTTCCAGTTGGTGCCCCCCAGCGAACGGCAACCCGTGGCCGATACCCCCATTTACGACGAGATTATGCAGTTGGCCGGTGGGGTGGAATCCATGCGGGTGGCGGGTTCGCTGTATGGTTCCATGCAACACGTTCCGGGTTCGATTGTCAGCAGTGCGGAAATGGCGATCAGTTCTTATGTGTTCCCGTCCGGGATTGGTCGGTGGGCGATTCCCACGCTATCGGGGGTGGGGATGTCGGGGATTGGTTTTGCCGCTTCGATCCCGCCGATTCGTCCCCGCAAGTTCTGGCTGGTGGCGGATGCCGAACTTATTGTTTATGGGGCAACCGAACCTGATGCGACGGTCACGGTGGGCGGACGGAAGATTAAGCTCAATCCCGATGGGACGTTCCGCTTCCAGATGAGTTTCCCGGATGGCAATTTGGACTTCCCCATTTTTGCGGTGGCCGCTGATGGCGAACAAAACCGGGAAATTCACATGACGTTTGACCGGCGTACTCTGGCTCGCCGCACCAATACCAAGGAAGAAGCGGTTGAAGAATGGTTATTTGGTTAAGTTCTTGCTTCTGAATTGAATCGGTAATTGTGCAATGCCCCTCGGTTACGGCTGGGGGGTATTGTTTTGGGAATAAAAAAAATGCAATAAGGGCACCTCTATTTTTATTAGACCTCTTGCGGGAGTGATTTATGCCTAGATATTCACATGGCTATAAGTTCCACAAAAACTGGGGGTTGACATTTTCTATTCAAACTGCATTCGAGACACATGCAAGAGGTCTATTCAAGCGAGCCAAAAATCTCTTAGTTGGAATCCAGAGATTACGGAGAACCAGAGGCGGGGGGTGCGCCCCTGCGACCGCTCATCACCAATTTCTAGAGGTGCCCTTTAGTTAGAATCCAGAAATTACGGAGAACCAAAGACGGGGGCTGCGCCCCTGCGACCGCTAATCACCAATTTTTAGAGGTGCCCATAAAGAAAACATCATTAGACCCTTGCATGATTATATTTACCCTCACCCCCGACCTAATAGGAGAGGGGAGAAAATCCCAAACGGGGGCTTACGCCCCTGCGACTCTGGTTCTAAATTCAAAAGGGATGACTATAGCAATCCTAGCTGAAAATGAAACAA
>JAUQVQ010000236.1:0-3523 GCA_039794725.1 Gloeomargarita sp. HHBFW_bins_162 | reverse complement strand
ATCACGGAACGACCGGAATAATCCACCCGTTTACCGAGGAGGTTTTGCCGGAAGCGTCCCTGCTTGCCCTCAATAATATCGGACAGGGATTTCAAGGGGCGGTTGTTCGGGCCAGCGACGGTGCGTCCCCGGCGGCCATTGTCAATCAGGGCATCTACTGCCTCCTGGAGCATCCGTTTTTCGTTGCGGACGATGATTTCCGGGGCGAGGATTTCCTGCAAACGGGCGAGGCGGTTGTTGCGGTTGATCACCCGCCGGTACAAGTCATTCAAATCGGAGGTGGCAAAGCGTCCCCCGTCCAACTGCACCATCGGGCGCAATTCGGGGGGGATCACGGGGATCACGTCCAAGACCATCCACTCCGGTTTGGCGCCGGTGCCGATAAAACTGTCAATTACCCGCAGGCGTTTGATCAGTTTGGGTTTGCGTTGTCCTTTGGCGGTGGCAATCTCTTGACGCAAGTTTTCCGCCTCGATTTCCAAACCCCGGCGCCCGTCCTGTTCCCGATCCAGGTCTTGCAACAGCCGTTTGATCGCTTCGGCACCAAAACCAATTTCGACGCCGCTCAAGTGGGTGTCTTCCTTGTACAGCTCCTCCTCAATTTCCATGCGCTGTTCTTCGGTGAGGAGTTGCTTGTAGGTAAGATTTTCGGCATTGCCGGGATTCAGCACCACGTAGGCGTTGAAATAGACCACCTGCTCCACATCCCGCAAGGCCATATCCAACAGGATGGCAATGTAGCTGGGAATGCCCTTTAAGTACCAGACGTGGGTGACGGGGGCGGCCAGTTTGATATAGCCCATGCGGTGGCGGCGCACCCGGGATTCGGTCACCTCCACCCCACACCGCTCGCAGACGATGCCCCGATAGCGCACCCGTTTGTACTTACCGCAGTGGCATTCCCAGTCTTTGACCGGGCCAAAAATGCGCTCACAAAACAGGCCATCCATCTCCGGTTTGAGGGTGCGGTAGTTGATGGTTTCCGGTTTGGTGACTTCCCCCACCACTTGGCCGTTGGGCAGGGTGCGTTCCCCCCACTGGCGGATGCGCTCCGGGGAGGCAATGCGGATTTTCACGAAATCAAAACTACCAGAATCAGCACGGGTCATGGTTCACCTCAAAGGCAGTAGGGTTGAGCGTTAATCTTCATCGTCATCCCGTCCCAGGGATTCGTAGGCGGTGGGGCGGGGGGGCACCCGGCGGGCCCCCGCCGGGTCGGTCATCAAATCCACCTCCACAACTTTGGTTTCGCCGGTTTCCTCGTCTTCGATGTTTTTGTAGGCGGCGATGTCAATGCACAGGGATTGCAACTCCCGCATCAACACCTTAAACGATTCGGGCGTGCCCGGTTCGGGGATGGGACGGCCTTTGACGATGGCGTTCAAGGCTTCGTTGCGCCCCCGGGTGTCGTCGGATTTGACCGTGAGCAATTCCTGCAAAATGTGTGCCACCCCAAAGGCTTCCAAGGCCCACACTTCCATTTCCCCAAACCGTTGACCGCCCTGCTGGGCTTTCCCCCCCAAGGGTTGCTGGGTCACCAAAGAGTAGGGGCCGGTGGAGCGGGCATGGATTTTGTCGTCCACCAGGTGCACCAGTTTCAACATATAGGCGCACCCCACCGTCACCGGGCGGTCAAAGGGTTCGCCGGTGCGTCCGTCCGTGAGAATCACCTTGCCGGGGTGAGCGGGGTTGAATAACCAGGGTTTGCCGGTTTTGCGGGCGGCCTCTTGCAGTTTGCCGTGTACCAGTTTTTTCGAGGCTTCCGGGCCGTACATTTCGTCAAAGGGAATCAGTTTGAACCGCTTGCCCAGGTGCAAACCCGCCAACCCCAGCAAACATTCAAACACCTGACCCACGTTCATCCGCGAGGGCACCCCCAAGGGGTTCAAGACAATGTCAATCGGTGTGCCATCGGGCAGGTGGGGCATATCCTGACGGGGCAAAATCCGGGAAATGATCCCTTTATTGCCGTGCCGACCGGCCATTTTATCCCCCACTTGGATTTTGCGTTTTTGGGCGACATAGACCCGCACCACCATATTCACACCGGGGGGCAGTTCGTCTTTGTAGTCTTTGTTGAACACCCGTACGTCCACCACCCGGCCTTTTTCGCCGTTGGGCACCCGCAGGGAGTTGTCCCGCACATCCCGGGCTTTTTCCCCAAAAATGGCGCGCAGGAGTTTTTCCTCCGGGGGTTGGTCGGATTCGCCTTTGGGGGTGACTTTGCCCACCAAAATATCCCCGGCTTCCACCCAAGCCCCCACCCGGATAATGCCGTTTTCATCCAACTGACTCAGGGCATCTTCCCCGACGTTGGGAATTTCCCGGGTGATTTCTTCGGGGCCTAATTTCGTCTGCCGGGCTTCGATCTCGTACTTTTCTACGTGGATGGTGGTGTAAATGTCCTCCGACACCAACCGCTCGGAGATGAGAATGGCATCCTCGTAGTTGTAGCCTTCCCAGGGCATATAGGCCACCAGCACGTTGCGCCCCAAGGCCAACTCGCCCCCTTCGGTCGCCGACCCATCCGCCAACACCTGCCCCTTTTGCACCTCATCCCCGACGTACACCAAGGGGCGTTGGTTGATACAGGTGTCCTGGTTGGAACGTTGGTATTTTTGCAACGGATAGGTAATCTCCATCCCCTGGGTACTGCGGACGACGATTTTTTCCGCATCCACGTAGGTCACTTCCCCGTCGGTACGGCTGACCGCCACCATGCCGGAGTCGCGGGCGGCCTGGGCTTCTAACCCCGTCCCCACCAGAGGACGTTGCGGGCGCAACAGGGGCACGGCTTGTCGCTGCATATTCGAACCCATCAATGCCCGGTTGGCATCGTCGTGCTCCAGAAAAGGAATCATGGACGTGGCCACCGACACCACCTGCACCGGCGACACGGCCACAAATTCCACCTCGTGGCGTTCGCATTGAGTCACCGCCCGGTTGTAGCGCACCGTAACCAGGGGTTCCAGGATATTGCCCTGCTCATCGGCCCGGATGTCCCCCGGTGCCACCCGGCGTTCGTCCTCCTGGTCGGCGGTCATATACACCGGCGGCAAATCCCGGCGAATCCGGCCGTGATCCACCCGGTAAAAGGGGGTTTCGATAAACCCGTACTGGTTCACCCGGGCGTAGGTCGCCAGCGAACCGATCAACCCGGCATTGGGGCCTTCCGGGGTTTCAATCGGACAAATCCGCCCGTAGTGCGAGGGGTGAATATCCCGCACCGCAAACCCCGCCCGCTCCCGGCTCAAGCCCCCTGGCCCCAGGGCACTAATCCGGCGTTTGTGGGTCAATTCTGCCAAGGGGTTGGTCTGATCCATAAACTGCGACAACTGCGAGGAACCGAAAAACTCCTTAATCGCCGCCACCAACGGTTTGGGGTTGACCAAATTCACCGGCGTTAAGCGTTCCGTTTCCGCACTGGTCATCCGGTCTTTGATAATCCGTTCCAAGCGGTTTAACCCCACCCGCACCTGGTTTTGCAGGAGTTCGCCCACCGAGCGCACCCGGCGGTTGCCCA
>JAUQVQ010000235.1:0-3528 GCA_039794725.1 Gloeomargarita sp. HHBFW_bins_162 | reverse complement strand
AATGACTTCTTTTTACCAACCCCTTATCCCGAACTCAGGTTAAACACGCAAAGGTTGACATAAAAAAACGCCCCACTTGAATCGGTTAAAATCTTGAGGCGACAACCTAACCCTACTTGGCCATACCCTTTATCTCAAAGTTGCCTCCCGTTCCAATTCCTGCACCAACTGTTCTAAGTGATTGCGCTGGGCACGAAAGACCGAACTGCAAAAATGGCAGGTTACTTCTGCGCCATCATCCTGATGAATCATACTTTGCAATTCCCCCACTCCCAACATTTTTAATGCCCCCAACACCCGGTCAAAATTACACCCGCAATGGAAGCGCACCAATTGAATTTCTGGGAAAATCGTTAAATCCATATCCCCCAACAATTCCTGAAACATATCCCCCAACTGCCGTCCAGCTAATAATAACGGTGTAAATCCCGACAGGGCTGACACCCGTGATTCCAGGAGATTAATTAATTCCTCATCCTCCGCCGCCTTGGGTAAAACTTGCAGTAATAAACCACCAGCCGCCTGCACCTGACCCGCTTCCAGATACACCCCCAACGCCAGTGCCGAAGGCGTTTGTTCCGAAGTCGTCAAGTAATAGGTAATATCATCGCCCACTTCACCCGACACCAGTTCCACCGTTCCGGCGTAGGGATAGCCGTAGCCGTTGTCCCGCAGAACATACAAATACCCCTGGGAACCCACCGCCTGACTCACATCCAGCTTGCCACGCTCGTTGGGCGGCAATTCCACCCCCGGCTGATCCACATAGCCCCGCACCGTGCCATCCCGTCCCGCATCCACAAACACCGTCCCCAGCGGGCCATTCCCCTGAAACCGGATATTCACCCGTGCCGATTGGCGTTTCATATTGGAAGCCAGCAGTAATCCGGCACTCATCGTCCGCCCCAGAGCCGCCGTCGCCACATAGGACAACCCATGCCGTTGCCGAGCCTCGGCCACCAACCGGGTCGTAATCACACCCACCGCCCGAATCGCTCCACCCGCCGCCGTTGCCCGCACCAACTGATCCACCATACCCGTTTCCCGAACAATATCTTTATGATGGTATCGTGTTTTTCTGGCAACCGATGAACGCCCCCCTGCCCGATATTGCCACCGTCATTGAACACGCCCTCTTGCAACCGGGGATCACCCCTGCGGAGATTGAACAGGGCTGTCAGGATGCTGACCGTTACGGGTTTCCGGTGGTGTGTGTCTATCCAAGCGCAGTACAGCAGTGTGTGGAACTTCTGCATCAACGTCCCTGTCGGGTGTGTGCCGTCATCGGCTTTCCCACCGGTGCAACCACCCCCGCTGTCAAATACTACGAGGCAATGGAAGCGGTGGAATTGGGTGCAAAAGAATTAGATGTAGTGATTAATTTAGGATGGTTGAAAGGGGGGAAAACCCAGGCAGTTTACGAAGAAATTGCCCAAATTGTCAGCGAAACTAAACAAACCATTAAAGCTATTTTAGAAATGAATATCCTCACCGAATCAGAACAAAAATTAGCCGCTGAAATTTGTTTAGATGCGGGCGTTCATTATCTAAAAACAGGTACAGGTTGGTTGGGGGGAGCCACCGTTGAACAGGTCAAATTTCTCCAAAAAATCAGTAATAACCGGGTGGGGATCAAGGCATCGGGAGGGATTAAAACAATACAACAAGCGCAGGAATTATTACTTGCTGGAGCCACCCGCATCGGGACATCCCGCAGTGTTGAATTGGTCAAACAACAAGCAGAACTGAATGTCTAAAATTAGCCATGAATGGGGAGAATTTCAGCCCCTCGCCTGGATTGCGACAACTCCTGTCAGCCAAAAACGTTTTTTACCCCTAGCCCAACACTCGCAAGGAATTTTATGGTGTTCTCCCAATTTAGAACCTCATCCAAATTGTCAAACCTATACTCATTCACTGCGAGAACATTTAACCCATATTTGGTCAGAAAATCGGGCAATTATTCTGGGATTAACATTGGGGGCAGTGGTGCGTTTGATTGCGCCACTACTAACAGATAAACATTCTGATCCGATTATTTTATGTATTCCTGAATCGGGGGAATATGTGATTACCGTCTGTGGCGGACATCAGCATCAGGGGGATAAACTGTGTCAATTGATTGCTAATTTATTAGGTATGCAGGCAATCATCACCGATGCCGCTCGTGCCCATGATATGGCGGGAGTAGATACCTGGGGTATTCCCTGGGGTTGGCAGAAAGGGTCAGGAAATTGGACAGAGATTGCCAGTGCAATTGTGAGAGAGGAACCTGTGCAAATTATCCAGGAATCCGGTAATACCCTCTGGCGGAAAACAATTACACATAAACCCAATTTAGTGTTTACAGAACAATCCGATGCTCATGCCAAAACCGTCTGGATTACCCACCGGGAAATTACTCCGTTCAGTAATGATTATGCGGCTTGGCATCCTCGCATTTTATGGGTAGGTATTGGTTGCGAACGGGGAACCTCGTCAGAACAGATTGACCACGCCATTCAAACCGTTTTTAAGACGCATCAATTATCTCTAAAATCCATTGCCGGAATTGCCAGTTTAGATATTAAACAAGATGAAATTGGCCTAATCAATTTAACTCAATCCCAAGGCTGGCCGTTTGTTACCTTTTCTGCCGAACGATTACGAGGAATTTCTGTGCCTAACCCATCCGAAATTGTCGCCCAAACCGTAGGCACTCCCAGCGTTGCCGAAGCCAGTGCCATTGGTGCATCCCAGGGGAGTTTACTTGTACCCAAACAAATTATTGGCTCCGTGACCGTTGCGGTGGCGTTGGCTCCCCAGGAATGGCTCAACCGCTCCGGGCGAATTTATTTAGTAGGAATTGGGCCAGGGGATACTGCTCATCTCACTCCAGCCGCCCGCAATGCCATCACCCAAGCCAATATAGTTATTGGCTATACTTTGTACTTGCAATTGCTGGACAATATCAAACGTCCTGGACAAATTTGGGAACCCTACCCAATCGGTGAAGAAACTCGACGGGCGCAGCGAGCGATTGACCTAGCGAATTGGGGTTTAACAGTAGCAGTGGTGTCTTCAGGGGATTGTGGCATTTATGGTATGGCAGGGGTAGTGATAGAGTTATTACAAAAGCAGGATAATTCCAAGTTAAAATCAAGCATTCACATCATCCCCGGAATTTCTGCATTACAAGCGGTTGCCAGTCGGGTCGGAGTGCCGTTGATGCAGGATTTTTGTGCCATTAGTTTGAGTGATTTACACGTTCCTTGGGAGGTGATTTCCCAACGGGTGACCCATGCCGCTCAGGGGGATTTTGTCACCGTTTTTTATAATCCTTGTTCCCAGCAACGCACCTGGCAACTTCCGGCGGCGCAGTCCATTTTTTTACAGTATCGTCACCCCCAAACTCCCGTAGCAATTGTACGGCAAGCCTATCGTCATGATGAGCAAATCTGGTTTTCTGACCTCGAACATTTCACGCAAAAACCGATTGATATGTTCTGCACTATTATTATTGGTAACTCCCGCACTTACTTCAGTGAA
>JAUQVQ010000234.1:0-3531 GCA_039794725.1 Gloeomargarita sp. HHBFW_bins_162 | reverse complement strand
CAAAAAGGACTGCTGTACAGGGCACCTCCATTTATTGAGCCTCAGGGGAAGTCCTATGGCCGGAACGCCCAAATGACGGCGAACTGCGTCCCGGCGACCGCTAATGAGGAATTGATAGAGGTTCCCCAATGTAAAACACCTTCTCAAGCGGATAAGTAGACAGACCCTTGACGCACAATCTGCCACTCCCCATCCTGCCAGGTGATTACCGTAGAAGGTCGCCCGGAACCCTGATAATCACCACTCCATACCGCTACATCCGGGAACTGGGTACTAATTTCACCTGCGGTTAACAACGGTGGCTCCCCAGAGAAATTGGCACTGGTGGTCGCTAACACCCCCGTCTGTTGCAAAACGGCCAGGGCAATCGGATGGTTGGGAATGCGTAACCCAATCGTGCCGGTATTTTGGGGGTTAATGGCAGGTGTGACCCGTTCACTGGCGGGTAAGACAATCGTTAATGCCCCCGGCCAATAGGTTTGGGCGAGAGCTGCCCAGGGGATGCTTAATCCCGGCGCAATCCAAGGCATAAATGCCCCCACTTCAGCGGCCATGAGAATCAACGGTTTATCGGGGGGGCGATTTTTACATTCATAAATTTTGGTTCCGTACTCCGGTTGTACTGCTAATGCCGGAACAGTGTCGGTTGGGAAGCTCATCACATTTCCCGCCCGCCCTGCCAAAATCAGACTCGCAAAATTCACCAACATCACCCACCCCACCGAGCCACAACCATGCGGTCATGTCCCCCCCAGTCCCGATAGGTTTGGATATCCTGATAACCGCCCTGGGAGTGTAACAAATTCACCACAGCTTCCGTTTGACCGCTCATGGTTTCCACACACCACAGACCGCCAGGACAGAGATATGCCGGTGCCGTCTGTACCAAATGCCGCAAATGCACTAACCCATCCACTCCACCATCTAGGGCTAAACGGGGTTCATACTGGACTTCCGGGGCAAGGGTCGGGAGTAAATCCGTAGGAATGTAGGGCGGGTTGCTCACCATCCCCTGAATGGTTCCCCGCAGATGCTCCAACGGTGTGAACCAATCACCCTGATATAAGGTTAAGCGAGCATTGAATCCCAGATTGCGGGCGTTTTTTTCAGCAATTTGTAATGCGATTAAACTGCAATCTACCCCATGCACCTGAATCTGCGGCAATTCCCGCAATAACGCCAACGCAATCGCCCCACTGCCTACCCCCAAATCCACCCAATGCCCGGTGGTTAACCCCCAGGTTTTCGCCCATTGCACCGCCACATCCACCAGCCGTTCCGTTTCCGGGCGGGGGATGAGTACACCCGGAGCCACCTGCAATTCCAGGTCACGCCAGGGCGTTGTCCCCACCAAGTATTGCAAGGGTTCCCGAAACCGGATGTACCGTTGCCAGAGGGATTCTAACCGAGGGAGAAATTCCTGCCCCGATTGCTCCGTCCACTTCAGCGTCAGCGTATCCCAGCCGGTGACCTGCCGCACCAACCAGTCCAATTCCCTTGTGAGTTCCGGGGTGTGCTGACGTTGCTGGTGCCACCACGCCCGGAGCGTCATTACTGGGGTCGGGGAGAAGGAGCCGGACTGGCTTGGGGACTAGGGGCTGGGGATGCTTGCGGGCGAGGCGTAGGTTGCGGTGCAGGAGAGGCTTGGGGTCGGGGAGCCGGTTGGGCTTGGGGACGATTGCCCGTGTTCCCCTGTTGTTGTTGGATAAACCGCAACGCCGAACTGGACGGCACAAAGTACAACTGCCGCAGTTGGGGGTCATTTTTCTGTTCCATCAATGCCACCAAGCGGTCTAAACTACTGACCTGAATCTTGGCCGATTCTGCCACTTTCGGGTCCTGCTTTTTCACTTCTGCTAAAAACGCATCCGCATCTTGGCGGCTAAAAAACATGGGCGCCATCTCTTCCGTTTGCCCACCCTTGGGGTCACGCACTTGCACGGTTAACTGGGCTTGTTGGGGGCCACCCGTGATGAAAAATAGAGGAATCCCCGGAAATTTATCGGTTTTCTGCCCGTTGGCCTGGAGAATTTTTAAGGCCGCTTCCACTTGGGCACCTTCCGGTTGGAAACTCACATCCATCCGTTGGTCTTTATTCTGTTGCAGGGATTTGGCAAATTCATAGGCTTTATCTAAACCAATTGCCCGAATTTGGGCACCTTTGGCAAGGTCAGGCCTTTGACTATGCACCCGTTGCAGAGCCGTTTGCGCATCCTGAGGGCTAAAAAAGAAAAAGCTAATTTCTTTATCCTTGCCCCCATCTTTGATGGTGATGGTCAGAGCTTGTTTCCCGGTACTGTCAATCAGGGTAAACACCGGCACCTGTTTCAACTGTTCGGCAATGTCTTTGGCAGGCATACCTTGGGCAATGGCGGGAGGTACAACCGACCGTCCACCTACCACTGAGCCGAATAACAAACTCAGTACCAAACCCCCGCGAATAAAACCGTTCATTCCTACTCCTTGCGCTCAATTTGCTCTCATTGTACTGATTCCTGGGACAACTGCCCATCGCCAGATGACGCAGATGGGGCGACCGGAGGTTCCCACAATCCATACCAAACCAAGTTTGCCAACAAAGCTAGACCCACCAGATACTTCAACCCCGCCGGGATGGCTTCACTGGGAGAAAAGAAACCTTCAATCACCCCTGCAATCACCAGAAGAGGCACAATTCCATACACCAACTGCGCCGCCTGCGCTCCATAAATCTGTAAAGCCGTTGCCCGCCCCCATTTGCCCGGAAACAGCAACGCCCGCCCGATCAGCAACCCTGCCCCCCCGGACAGAACAATGGCCGGTAATTCCAACGCCCCGTGCGGAGCCACAAACGCCCAAAACGGATAGGCCAACCCGTGCTCCCCCACCAGGGAACCCACCACCCCCAGGAGCAAACCATTCAAAAACATGAAATAAATCGTTAACAATCCCCCGGTGATGCCGCCCGCCACCGCCCGGAACGCCACCGACAAATTATTCACCATGATATTACTGGCCGCCCAGGGTTCAACACCCAGGATACTCCCCGTCCACAGTTCGCCCCGCTCCCGTACCTGGTTAATCAGATATTGGGGCAAAAGCAGGGCTTGAAAACTGCCGTCCTGCCAACCGTACCACCACCCGATCAACCCACCGAGGGCAAAAATCCCCGCCGCCGCTGTCCAATACATCCACGTTGCTCGCAAAACCTGCGGCAATTCCCAGCGATAAAAACGCCCCACCGCCTGCCACTCCCGCCGCCGACTACCCTGGTAAATCTGGCTGTAACTGCGGCTGGTTAAGTTTTGTAAATCTTGGATCAACACAGGACTGAGGCCAAAGGTACGGGCACGCGCCAAATCCCCTGATACGATGCGATACAGACTGGCTAACCGGCGAATTTCCCCCGCCGACAGACTACCCAGCCCCCGTTGCTCAAGGCGTTCCAGGAGTGTTTTGAGTTCTTGCCAATCTTTTTCGCGGCGGCTGAGCCAGCGTTTGACATCCATGCGTAACTGGGTAACTCACCTGCATGTTATTAGAGCCGAAAAA
>JAUQVQ010000233.1:0-3543 GCA_039794725.1 Gloeomargarita sp. HHBFW_bins_162 | reverse complement strand
TGCGCCCCTGCGACCGCTAATTACTAATTAATCGAGGTTCCCTTATGGGCACCTCTATTTATTGAAGCAAAGGAAAAGTTCTATTGCCAGAATGCCCAGATGACGGAGAACCAGAAACGGGGGCTACACCCCTGCGACCGCTAATTACTAATTAATCGAGGTGCCCTTATGCCTATAGCAATCCGATTTGATTTGGGAACGGTAGTTTCTGCCAGAGAAGCACCTGATGAGCATCTTGAGATTACGGAGAATCAGAGGCGGGGGGTGCCCCCCTGCGACCGCAATTATGAATTGATAGAGGTGCCCTTAAGTTTTTTTATTTTCTCAGAGCTAGAATACCATTTCTGGCTCCTTTTTTCTACCTTTTTCCTAACATTCAACACTTCTGATTGGGAACCTCTATTTATTCAATCGGACAAAGAATCCCTTAGCGAGAATGCGGAGATTACAGAGAACCAGAGACGGGGGGTGCCCCCCTGCGACCGCTAATTCGCAATTTTTAGAGGTGCCCTATTGTGATACTTGGAATCCCATCTTCCCAATTAATCTCTTCCATAACTCTTGGGTACCTTTATTTATTTGGAGCCAAAGCAAAACTCTATTGCCAGAACACCCAAATTACCCAGAATCAGAGGTGGGGGCTACGCCCTTGCAAACCGGCTACTTTGAATTAGTAGAGGTACCTTATAATAAAAGTACAATATGCCTCTCACGGAGAACTAATTATGGGTATCGAACTGCACAATTTTTATTGGGATCAGGAACGGCTGGTTCAAGTCGAAACGCAACCTCATCATTTAGCGGGATTACTGGCCAATATCCGGGAAGTTTTGGCGGATTCGGACTGTGAATGGGAGGATATTTACTCGGCTTACTACGAATGCCCTGAAGATAGCACCACGACCTTTTACGAAGCGGAAAGTGCCCAAGCGGGCAAACCGGGCATCTGGACGTATGTGGTGTACGAATGCGCCGCAGGCGAAGAAACGGTGGTGACCCAGGCGGATATTGACACCTACCAGCCGGTGTTAGCCCTACGCGCATTGGCCGCCCAAGCATGAGTGGCGCGGATTTCCCCCGCCCGGATGTCACCCTCGCCAGTTTTGTGGCTCCCAATGCGACGGTACTTGGCGATGTGCGGGTGGGGCGGGATGCCAATATCTGGTACCAAGCGGTTCTGCGGGGGGACTACAGCCCGATCATCTTGGGGCAGGGAACCAATATCCAGGATGGCTGTATTGTGCACGGCGACCCCGGAGAACCGACCGTGTTGGGGGACTGGGTGACGGTGGGACATCGGGCGGTGATTCACAGTGCGGAAATTCAAACCGGCTCACTGGTGGGGATGGGAGCCATCATTCTCAACGGGGTCACGGTGGGGCAAGGGTGCATCATCGGGGCGGGGGCGGTGGTGACCAAATCTCTACCTGCCTACTCTCTGGCGGTGGGAATGCCCGCTAAGGTGATCCGGGAAGTCACCCCCGCCGAGGCCAAGGATTTGATCAGCCATGCCGAACAGTACGTTGCCCTCGCCCGCCAACACGCCCGTCAGGTTTTGGAAGGGGAAGGTTCGCCAAAAATGGGACTCAGGTAGGCAACTAAGGCGCCGATGGCAAACCCCGCCACATTCCGCACAACGGGTAACCAATCGCTGGTACGGGTCAGCACAGGTCCCAAGCCGAAGGAAATAAACAGCATCCCCCACAGGGGCGAAAAAATCAGCACCCACTGCCAGGCAATCACCTGCCCGGGACGACGGGGCTGGGCGGCAAACCCACAGATGACTCCCCCCACCAACGAGGTAATCAGGGTTAACAACCACTGCTCCTGGGGTAAACCGGGGACAACTTTACAGCCTTCTTCCCGGACGAGACAGGTTTCTACCGAGTGCAGTGCCTCAATAATGGCCTGGTCTTCCCCATGCTCCCGCACGTAAAACATATTGCCAAACCGGGCTTGCAATTCAATCCAAAACAGGCGGGGCATCTTGGCGTACACGGCATCGCCCACGTTGAAACTCAGGAGATTGCCCCCCCTGGGGTCGGCCACCAACAGCACACTGCGGTCATCCAACCCCCAAAAATCCTTCACCGCCTTGCCGGGGGTACGGTCGTACTGGGTCACGACCCGCAGTTTCCAACCGTGTTCCTGCTCAAACTGTTCGAGTTCCTGCGCCAAGGCCAACTCCTGCACATCGGTAAGGGAACGATTCAGGTCAATGATCGGCGTGGGATGGTCGGGGAGTAAATCGGGATTGTCATAGGCTAATGCTGGCGATACCCACAGACCTAACCCCAACACCACTGCCAAAAACCAACCGATTACCCAAGTACGTTGTCTAAACATGGTCTGAATCGCTCCCTAATGAACCCGTGTATTACCCAGTCTTGTCACAAAGTTTACATTCTGTAACTTGTCTTTAATTTTAGAAAGTTTCGGTGTCTGCGTCAAACCGGAGCCAGGGGTGCGCTTCGCTAAACTGGAGGGGAATACCGAGTACCGGAGTCAGGGTGGAAATCACGTTTTTGGGAACCAGTTCGGGGGTGCCAACACGGAGCCGGAATGTGTCGAGTATTGGCTTAAAATTACCCCAACGGGCGGAGGTGTGGTTGTTTGACTGTGGGGAGGCGACCCAACATCAGTTATTACGCAGTGAGTTGAAATCGAGTCAGATTCGCCGGATTTTTATTACCCACATGCACGGGGATCACATTTTTGGGCTGATGGGGCTGCTGGCGAGTTGCGGATTGGCGGGGAATAATCACCGGGTGGATATTTACGGGCCGGAGGAGTTGCAGGGGTATATCAAAGCGTGTTTGCGCTACAGTCAGATGCGGTTTGCCTTCCCGGTGCAGGTGCATGGGGTCACGCCGGGGCTGGTGGTGGAGGATGAGGAGTTTCGGGTGACCTGTGCGCCGTTGAAACATCGAGTCCCCGCCTTCGGCTATCGGGTGTCCGAACGGGAGCGAGCGGGGGAATTTGATGTCGCCAAAGCGCAAAAATTGGGGATTCCGCCGGGGCCGGTGTATGGGCAGTTAAAACGGGGAGAAATCGTCACACTGCCGGATGGACGGGTGGTGGATGGGAAAGAGTTTTGTGGCGCCCCCCAACCCGGGCGGCATTTCGTCTATTGCACGGATACGATTTACTGTGACCAAGCGGTGGTGCTGGCCCAAGGGGCAGATGTGTTGGTGCATGAGGCCACGTTTGCCCACTCGGATGCGGCTCTGGCGTTTGAACGTCTGCATTCCACCTCCACGATGGCTGCTCAGGTGGCGTTGGCCGCCGGGGTGAAGCAGTTAATTTTGACCCATTTCAGTCCCCGGTATGCGCCGGGCAATCCCCTGCAACTGAGCGATCTCCTCGCCGAAGCCCAGGCGATTTTTCCCAATACCATCCTGGCGCATGACTTTTTCACCTACACGATTCCCCGGGTGGCCTCCCCGGTCGCCACCGCCGGGCAATTTTCTGGCTAAATCCCTGCCCCATCCATCACCAACGGGCCGGTGGGCGCATCCACCATATCCGGTTCTTGGGTAATGG
>JAUQVQ010000232.1:0-3555 GCA_039794725.1 Gloeomargarita sp. HHBFW_bins_162 | reverse complement strand
ATCGAGAACTAAATACGGGGGCAACGCCCCTGCGACCCTTGTTGCCAATTCAAAAGGGTGCTATATTCACCCCCGCCCCCTTTCCCATCAGGGGCTTACCCAAACCAAGAAACCTTGATTTGTTCAAGGGTTTAGAGTTGAGTTATTAACATTGACGCAAGAGGTCTCTTGACTGGAATTGTCCCGAAATTCACTAATCTCCAGAGCGACCACTGCGGCGGCCTAACTCATACACCCCTGCCCCGACAGCGGCCAGCAATCCCAAACTCACTCCCCAACTTTTGCCCAACGACCAATCACACAGGTATTCACAGCCGATCCCTAACCCTACCCAGGGCAAAATCCCCACCAAAGACGCCAGCACCTCCGGCAGACGTTGTTCTAGGAAATCGTATAGTTTCTCGACCTGCGGCGACAACCCCCAGTAAAAAGCAATCGCCCACAAACACACCCCGGCGACCGTTCCGGCATTCCACACCAACAGAGGCAACGTCATCCTAACCTACAACCAGCCCTTTTTATTAAGAATATAGGTGTTAATAAATTGCTCGTCACTCATCGTGAGGTAAATAATCCCTTCAACCAGAGCGATAATACTCATCACACCTGTAGCCAGACCACAGGTTATTACCCCGCCAACCAGACTGCCCAACAACATAATTAATCCCTCCGTTGTATATCCCAGAATGAATTTATGCACCCCAAACGTTCCCAGAAGAATGGCACAAACCCCAGCCGTTATCTTCTTGCTCGCATCCGGCGGACTGGTCGTCATAGATTAAATTCCTCACTGAGCCACAATTATAGGATATGCGGAGTAGCAAAAAATTACAACCAGCCCTTTTTATTAAGAATATAGGTGTTAATAAATTGCTCGTCACTCATCGTGAGGTAAATAATCCCTTCAACCAGACCGATAATACTCATCACACTTGTAGCCAGACCACAGGTTATTACCCCGCCAACCAGACTGCCCAACAACATAATTAATCCCTCCGTTGTATATCCCAGAATGAATTTATGCACCCCAAACGTTCCCAGAAGAATGGCACAAACCCCAGCCGTTATCTTCTTGCTCGCATCCGGCGGACTGGTCGTCATAGATTAGACTACTCCTGAATGAAGGACATTACAACCAGGCTCTTTTTTGAGAACATTAGGTGTTCACAAGTTGCTCATCGGTCATGGTTGGGTAAATGATCCCTTCCGCCAAGCCCAGCAGTCCCATCAGCGGCGCACCCAACCCACCCGTGAGTAGAGCTCCTAACATGATCAACCCTTCGGCGGTGTCGCCCAGGATGAATGTGTGGATACCCATAGAACCAAACCAAATCCCGCCTATTCCCGCCGGAATTCTGGCACCGGCATCTACCGTCGTCGTCATGGTCGCACCTAGCGGAGATGTCTCCGATTAAGCTTGTACGCCCAGACGGTCTGAGGCTCGTTGTCCTCCGGCTAATTTGGAAATCTCGTCATCGTAGTGATCCGCCATTTCCATAATGGATTTGGCCGAAGTTTCCAACTCCTTCGGGTCACAGGTGGAGCCAACAATGGCGTGTTCTAAGCGAATATCCCCATCTTCATCAATACCAAAAGCACCAAAGGGAATTTCCGTATTTTGCCGCAGGAGATACTGCAACAATTCCGGTTTCAACTCTGCGCCCTTCACCACGTAAGACCAGGTGCACACAATTGCATCGTCTTCCGTCCAGGGCAGAACTTCTACAGCGGCGTAAGCCGAACCACGTGGCAGGATAAAAATCGGCAAATCATCCCGGATTTCCACCTTGTCACCGAACAATTCCTGCATCCAAGGGCGAATTTTTTCGTAGCAGGCACGTTGGGGCGCACTATCAAAGAGCATGGGGATTCCTCTCGCACAACTGCCCCTAGTGTATCGAGAACTCCGACTCCGAAAGGTTAAATTCCGGTAATGAACCCAGAAAAATCTTAAGGTGACCTGCATCCTTCGAGGCAGAGGGGGGACTTGGCTTAGGATACAATTAACCCTCCGTTCTCAGGTAGATGGAAGCGGCGATTTCTGACCAACGTCTGCAAACCATGACGATTCTGATTGTGGATGATTCCCCCAGTCAGCGGTTGTCATTGGTGGCGATTTTGAAAGCGGCGGGGTTCCAGCAGATTTATGGCTGTGATGATGCGATGGCGGCCTTTGAATTCCTCAAACGGCAGGCGGTGGATTTGATTTTAATGGATGTGAGTATGCCCCGAATCAATGGCATTGAAGCCTGTCGCCATATCAAAAGTCAACCCGAATTGCACGATATTCCCATCATTATGGTCACCGCCAGTGTGGAAGTTTCTGATTTAGAATCAGCATTTGAAGCCGGGGCAACGGATTATATCGTCAAACCCCCCCATCAGATTGAATTGTTGGCACGGGTGCGGGCGAGTTTACGGCTGAAATATGAAATGGATCAACGCAAAGCGAAAGAATCCCAACTGCGGCAAATGACCTTAGACTTGTCCCAAGCCCTGAAATCTCTGGATGAAAAACATCAACAGTTGCGTTTAGAACAGGAAAAATCGGAGCGGTTACTGCTGAATATTTTGCCCAAACCCGTAGCAGAACGGTTGAAACAGGGTCAGCAGGTCATTGCCGATGATTTCCCCTCGGTAACGGTGTTGTTTGCCGATATTGTGGATTTTACGTCCTTGGCCGCTCGGATGCCTGCCCAAGATGTAGTGGCCTTGCTGAATGCAGTTTTTTCCCGGTTTGATTGGCTGGCAGAACAACATGGCCTGGAGAAAATTAAAACCATCGGGGATGCCTACATGGTGGTGGGGGGATTGCCCACCACTCGACCGGATCATGCCCAGGCGGTGGCCATGTTTGCGCTGGATATTTTGCGGGTATTGCAGGGCAATGAACACACCAGTCATCTGTTGCGGGTGCGGATTGGCATTCACACTGGGCCGGTGGTAGCAGGGGTGATTGGGACGAAGAAATTTATCTATGATTTGTGGGGAGATACGGTGAATACGGCCAGCCGGATGCAGATGGTGGGCAGTCCCAATACAATTCAAGTTTCAGAAGCCACCTATGAACATATTAAAGATACATTTCGTTTGGAAGACCGAGGGTTAATTCCGGTCAAAGGCAAAGGGAATATGCGGGTGTATAACTTGTTGGGAAAAAGGTAATTCTTTAGGGCACCTAACAATTGTAAATGAGCGGTCGCAGGGGGGCACCCCCCGCCTCTGGTTCTCCGTAATTCTGACTAAGAGATTCTGTAGCCGCTTGAATAAATAATATAGCAAGCAATCCTTTTTGAATTGAGAACGAGGGTCGCAGGGCGTAGCCCCGTTTTGGTTTTCTCCCCTCTCCCCTGATGGGAGAGGGGCAGATGTAAACGAGGCATCACTTCTGTTGTAATCTCATTTTATGGGCACCTCTAAAAATTGGTGATTAACGGTCGCAGGGGCGTAGCCCCCGTCTCTGGTTCTCCGTAATTTCTGGATTCCAGTTGAGAGATTGTTAGCTCGCTTGAATAAAGGCCACCTAACAATTGTAAATGAGCGGTCGCAGGGGCG
>JAUQVQ010000231.1:0-3558 GCA_039794725.1 Gloeomargarita sp. HHBFW_bins_162 | reverse complement strand
TCTGGATTCTCACCGAGAGATTTTTTCCCCAATTGCATAAATAGAGGTTCCCTATAACTTATCAATTCGTTGACCTGTATGGGTAGAAAAGTAATAGCGATGATTAACCGGCATATCTAACCCAACGATTTCACCTACCGTTGGCACAGTTTGAGTTTTGACCCAAATCTCTATGCCGTTAACCTGCACTTGGACTAACGTCACATCCCCCAACGGTTCGACCACCATGACCTGACCCTGAAGATGTCCTGTTCCCGGTGCTGTTATCCCCATTGCTTCCGGGCGCACGCCCACTTCCACCTCTGGCGGTAAAGGGGGGAATAACGCAGCCGGCAGGAAATTCATGGGGGGATTGCCCAAGAAAGAAGCCACAGTTTTGTTCACGGGCTGGGCATACAGTTCCTGGGGGCGACCCATCTGCTGCACCCGCCCTTGGTGCATGATGACGAGTTGATCGGCTAAGGTCATGGCCTCGGTTTGGTCGTGGGTGACGTACAGGGTCGTGATGTGCAACCGCTGATGCAGGCGTTTGAGTTCGGTGCGGGTTTGATCCCGCAGACGGCTATCCAAATTGGACAGGGGTTCATCCATGAGAAAGACCTGGGGAGAACGCACGATGGCTCGCCCCAACGCCACCCGTTGCTGTTGCCCGCCGGAGAGTTGCCCCGGTTTTTGGCGCAGGAGATGGGTTAACCCCAACAGTTCTGCCGCCCATTGCACCCGCTTTTGCCGTTCTGGGCTGGGAACCCCCCGCATCTTCAAACCAAAGGCTAAATTTTCCGCAACGGTCAAATGGGGATACAGGGCGTAATTCTGAAACACCATCGCCACATCCCGCTCCTGGGGGGGCACCTGATTCACACAGCGTTCGCCCAAAAATACCCGCCCCGTCTGCACCGGCATTAGCCCCGCCACGGTGCGTAAAATCGTGGACTTGCCGCACCCCGATGGCCCCATCAGCACCCAAAATTCCCCGTCCGGGATGTGAAACGACACCTCCGCCACCGCCACCTGCTGGTTGAAGGTCTGAGTTATTTGCTCTAGGGTTACCCCAGCCATAGGTTCTGCCACCCAAACGCCACCGCCGCCGTTACCAGAGGCACCGTGAGATTATCCAAACCGTAGTAGGAGAAAATCTCCAGAACCGCCGCCACCACCGCCACCACCAATACAAGTGGAGTCCAGCCGAGAATCAATCCCGCTACTACCGCCGCCACTCCTGCCATGGTTAACGAGCCTTCCCACGTTTTGCGAATCCCCGCTAGAGTGTAGGGGTGTTTGCCCCAGCGTTGCCCTACCACAGCGGCCAAGCCATCCCCCCAGACCATGATTAAAATGCCCAGCACAGCGTACTGGTACTGACCAGGCGGCCAAAACCACAGCATCAGTACCCCAATACTCACGGCGTAAAAAAACGTGCCCAAACTGCGGCGTTTGACGCTATCAATCCCCGGCAAGAGGGGAATCCAGTAGGAAATTAACGTCACGATGCCTGCCAAAACTGCCGCTCCTACCCCCATCCAAGTTGGCACTCGCCACCACCAGGCCAAGAGGATGACATTCCCCGTGCCAATGTGGACAATTTTGCGGATGGTTTCCGGGTCAGCGTGGGTAGTGCGGTGAACAATCCCCGCCGTCGTTAGTACCAACCCCAACCAGAGGGCAACCCCCACAACAGCGGACAGGGTGGGGTTTACGAACATTCCTCGACCTGATCCAGGCGCAACCAAATCGGCGGAGTCGGCACCCGGAATTTCAACTGCACGTACTCGCCCCGGATGTCCAACACTTCGGCTGGGGATTCAAACAGGTAGGGTGACCAGCGGGTATCGCTCGCCTGTGCTTCCAAACTATTTTCCAGACGTTCCCTCTGCACCCGCACCAGTCCGCCTTTTTTAATCGCCATTTGCCCAACTCCTAGGATCTGTTTTTTTTTAAGATTACCTCTAGGGTACTTCTATTTATTCCAACCGGCTAAGAATTTCTGAGCGAGCATCCAGAAATGATATAGAAGCAAAGGCGAAAATGGCTCCCCCCAACGCGGCGATAGTCATCTTACCCGCATCCCCCAAGACCGGAGAGGGTGTCCAAACCCACCACTCCGCCGCCACCCCCATTTACCATAGCCCAGACCCGCACTGCTGGTTCCCGTCCCACTAGACCTCTTGTATCAATGTTAATAACTCAACTCTAAACCCTTGAACAAATTGGGATTTTCTCCCCTCTGGGGGTCGGGGGTAAGGGTGAATATAGCAATCCCTTTTGAATTGGGAACGGTAGTTTCTGCCAGAGAAACACCTGATGAACATCTTGAGATTACCGGGAACCAGAGGCGGGGGCTGCGCCCCTGCGACCGCTCAAGCGAGCATCCCCACACCTCGCTGGTACTCCCAGGAAGTAAGCCGCTCACCTTGCTCAAATCCGTTAGCAATTACTTTAGATATGATGCGAATGATTATCAATAGATTGGCGTCGGCGGGGTCAGCACATCTCGGAGCATGGTCAGACATTGCGGCACAAGGCGGTAGTAAATGCCGGTGCCTCGCCGTTCCCGGTTCAACAATCCCGCCTCATACATGACTTTCAGGTGATGACTAACGGTGGGTTGCGACAATCCCAGGGTTTCCACTAGGGCACAGGCTTTGACTTCCTGGTGGGGTTGGGCGGCGATGAGACTCAACAACTGCAAACGCGTGGGGTCACCCAACACCCGAAACATACCCGCTAATGCCTCCGCCTGCGCCGGGGTTAAATTCCCAGCTAGCAGGGGGGGACAACATTGCCAGGTGATGGGGTTGGCAACTTTAGCAATTGTTGTTTTCATGGTTCCTCATCTTAGCGCAATTCCTTCCCCGTATATTGATTCTTGTAAATATAGATGTGAATTGATATACTGAGTGGTAATGGTTGTTTGTCCGTTGTATTGGCTGAGGTAACCCATGAAGGCAGTAGCACCGTTGGGTGTATTTGAACGATATTTGTCCCTGTGGGTTGCGCTGTGCATCATCGCCGGGGTGAAGCTGGGGCTGGCTCTGCCGGGGTTGTTTGAGTTGATTGCCCGTTTGCAGTACGCCAATGTGAATTTTGTCGTGGCGGTGCTGATCTGGGTGATGATTTACCCGATGATGGTGAGCGTGGATTTTGCCTCGATCCGGGAGGTGGGACGCAAGCCCAAGGGTTTATGTATTACGTTAGTGGTCAACTGGCTGGTTAAGCCGTTTACCATGGCATTACTGGGTGTTTTATTTTTTAATTACTTTTTTGCGGGTTTAGTTACGCCAGAAACGGCTAAAGAATACATTGCCGGGATGATTTTGTTGGGGGCGGCTCCCTGTACGGCGATGGTGTTTGTGTGGAGTCAGTTGGTGCGGGGTGATGCCAATTATACCCTGGTGCAGGTTTCGATCAATGACCTGATTATGGTGGTGGCCTTTGCGCCGATTGTGTCTTTTCTGCTGGGGGTGACGGATGTGCAGGTTCCCTGGATGACGCTGTTGCTTTCGGTGATTTTGTATGTGGTGATCCCCTTGGCGGCGGGCTATTGGACGCGTAAGCGGT
>JAUQVQ010000230.1:0-3622 GCA_039794725.1 Gloeomargarita sp. HHBFW_bins_162 | reverse complement strand
TTGAAATTGGCGCCAATGCGGGGGGAGTGGATTTGAGCTTCATCCCCATGAACACCACCGGGGGAGCCTGCGGCACGGTTGCGAGTCGTCATGCCAACTGTTACAACATTCCGGCGGAGTATTACATTGCCGCTCTGGCTCGGATTCGGGATAATTTTCCCTTTAGCACCGCTCCCAACTCCCCGTACCAGCAGTGGCATCGGTTGGTGTATCTGGCGCGGATGCTCAATACCCGCTTGCAGATTGTGCGGGATCGTACCTACGGGTTCCGGGAGTACATTCCGGGGCAGTGGATTGGGGTTGAAACAATGCCCCACAATTTTGGGCTGGGGGTGGACACCGCTAACCCCGCAGGGCCGAACCGCCCCAATAATCAACGCTTGGCTTACGAGGTGCGTACTCTGTCGGCAGCCGATCCGCTCACCCCGTACACGCAGGAAACGGTAGTGAATGTGCCCTGTGATCTGAGTTTGGCGGATATTAACTACTTTGGCTATAAAAACCCCAGTGCTCTGGTACCGACCAATCCATCCGATCAATTAGTCGAGCGGGAAATGTTGGCGTTAGCTCGGCTGTGTCCTACTCAACCCAAGTATCCCTCGTTGTACTACCTATTCCCAGGGGATTTGAACTCCGATGGAAAGATTACCGGTGCTGATGCTCACGGTCACGACGGCACATCGGGGATTAACCGGCGCAATAGTGCTGACCCCAGCCCCTTCAACCAGCCCAGTGGCAGTGCGGGCAACACCCTGGAAACCTTCTCCGAACCCTACGTCTTGAGTCGGTACATTGCCGAAGAGGCGAATAGCTTGGTGACCTACGAGCAGTTTAGTTTCACCGATTTGAATGCGTTGCGCTTGCAGGCGCGGGCGGCCAATCCCGTGTCTGATTGGAAATTACCGGCAGTGGTCTTGCAGAGTAATCGCCCGGTCAATTCGGCTGACCTGTACGTGAAGGAAACCGACCTGATCATCAGTGCCTTCCAGCCCGCCAATGCCCAGACCAATTTAACCTCTTACCGGACGGGGTTAGCCGAAAAAGCTCTGTACGATGGGCGGCAATTGCAGATGGCACGGGTGATGGACTTTGACCTCGACCTCCTGCGGGATGTCAACCGTGCCCCCTTTGGCGATGATGCCTGGTTAGCGGTGGGTGAGATTGCCACAACGACTACGCCCAGAAAAGCGGGGGGGATTATCTTTGCCTTCCGGGAAGATGCGGTGCGGGAAGATGCCATTCTCCGCCCGGCCAACTCGGATTGGGCAACTTATGAGGCCGTTTGGCGAACCAGCTATCAAGACGGGCCGCCCTTGAATTTGCGGATGAACCCCGACCCCCGTACCCCGTCTGATCCGCCCGTAACGCCCGTTAATATCAGTGGTAAGCCGGTGGATTACTACGCCGACCCGGAGCGGCGCGTGCATGGGTTCCGGTTGATGAATGGGAATGATATCAGCCGCCTGAATGCCCCCCCCGAACGCAATATCTTTGGTCTGACATTTGTTTCGGACAATCCGGTCTATATCATGACCCAACTGGCACGGGGGTTCAGTGGCTTTAACCTGCACATGCAACCGGGGGGCAGTGGGCCAGGCAGTGTCGTGCAGGAATTTACCGTCAATTTGCCCTTCCCCTACACCTTCGCTCAGTTTTACACCAATCGCACAGCGAGAAACCTGGCCTTTGCAAACCCAGCGGGCGATACCTGGCGACCGGCGGAAATCCTCGCCGATGCGATCACCCTAATCACCCACAATTTCTGTGATGGCTATCAGGAACACGGCATCCGCAACGTGAACGATATTGACGGTCAATTTGGGAATGAATGTGCCGCTGGTAGCCCTTCGGCTCGGAATACCCCGTTGATTACGACAATTCCAGGTCGAGAGGGGTGGGCACGGGAAAATCCCTTCGATTTGGGCGCACCTATCATCGTTGGCAGTGATGGCACTCATCGGACAACTAGCGGGGGAACCCAAGCCATCGTGCCGGTCGCCAACTACAATGCCATCACCAGCCGGGGGGCTGTACCGGGTCGGAATACCGACTACACCGTGAATGCGGTGGTGGTACAGGGGTTGGTGCCGTCCCGACGAGGCCAATCCTACGGGGGTCTGCACAACTTCCCCCGCTTCCTAGAGACGGGCAGTAGTTTGAACATTCAGGGTTCGTTGCTCCAGTTGGGCTTCAGCAACTACGCTACGGCTCCGTTTGACTTTGACTCTTTCGAGCGTACCCTGGTAGGCAATCCTAGCACCGAAAACATTCCCTACTACGGGCCGCCGCAACGGTACTGGGGGTATGACCCTGGGTTGCAGTACGCTCCGGCGGGGCCGGTGTCCCAACGGTTCCTTGCTCCTTCCAACGCCCGGAATGAGTACTTCCTAGAGTTGACGGCGCAAGACCCCTACACCTGTCAGTTGCAACGGTTTATTGTCCCCGGTTTGACTTGTCCCTAGAGGAGGTGCGCTTATGGTACGTCTGCACGCACAGAGCGGGTTCAGCCTCATCGAAGCGTTGGTAGGGATTGCCATCGTGGGGGTGACGGCGGCCATGATTCCACCGGTGATGATGCTTTCGGTGGCCGCCCGTGCCCAAAACCAGCGGGTGGAACAGGCCACACGATTGGCGCAGGGGCACATGGATTTAATTCGCCTGCGGATGGAACGGGGGCCAGCAGGGGGAACGATTGGGGCATTTGTTGCCGATATTGACCGGTTGGCACCTGTGGCTGGGGGGGCTTCGTTTGAAGAGGTGGCACCACCAGCGGCATCCGCCTTGGCCTCGGCTCCTCTTTGTAACTTGAAGAGTCCCACAACTCCGGTTGGCCCTCCGTGTCGAGTGGATATTGACGGGAATGGGGAAGCGGATTTTGGTCTGCAAGCCTTTCGGATTCGGCAAGAAACCGCTCCCGATGGTCTCCCCATCTCCTTTTTATTTGGGGTGCGGGTTTATCCTCGCGCCGTAGTACAGGGGACGTACAGCGGGCCGTTGGGCATTTATCCGGCGAAATCTCGGTTAGGGGCACCGGAATCGGCGAGCAATCCCTTGGCGGTGCAGTACAGTCGGATTTTGCTCCCGGATTCGTCCCGTTCCCTGGGGAGCATCTGCCGCACCCTGGGGGGGGATGAGGCCTCCTGCCCGTGATAGATTAAACCCATGGAGAAATTGCTATGCACAAACTGACCCAACGCCTCCTGCTCTACCTGCTAAAAACCCGCCGCCAAGCTGGGTTTACCATTGCGGAACTGGTGATTGGTGCCGCAATTGGAGCCGCGTTGATTACGGGCATGATGTACCTGGTGGTGGAAATGACCCGGTTGGAGCGCACGCAAACCGCTCGGGGCGAAACCGAACGGGAGATGGCGCAGGCCTTGGACTACATGGCCGCCGAACTGCGGGAAGCGGTGTTGGTTTATGACCGAAATTGTTTGGGGGAAACCGGAACCGGGGGTGGGGCGGCCTGTCCCAACTTAAACCCAGGGCTAGGGACGGTGTTGGCCTTTTGGAAACGGGAAGCAGTGCCCGATTTGAATTTTTTGAATAATGTCCCTCCTGTTACTGGGCCAGAACAGACCCAGATCAACAACTATGCCAGCAACCCCACCTGTCGAAGCAA
>JAUQVQ010000229.1:0-3629 GCA_039794725.1 Gloeomargarita sp. HHBFW_bins_162 | reverse complement strand
ACAGTGGTTCTTAGTAATTGGGGCGTTCTGGCAAGGGAATTTTCCTGATTGAATTACGTCTAAAAATTGGTGATGAGCGGTCGCAGGGGGGCAGCCCCCGACAGTGGTTCTTAGTAATTGGGGCGTTGTGGCAAGGGAATTTTCCCGATTGAATTACGTCTAAAAATTGGTGATGAGCGGTCGCAGGGGGGCACCCCCCGCCTCTGGTTCCCCGTAATCTCTGGATGCCAACGGAGAGATGCTTGGCTTGCTTGAATAAATAGAAGTGCCCAGAGGACTAACAATCATACCCATCCCACAACCGGGTCGTACTGCGTAAACTGCAATGGTTGCCCTGCCCCAAAATTAAATGATCCAAAACGGGTATCCCCAAAATTTCACCACATTGGAGGAGTTGGCGGGTGAGTTCCAAATCGGCTTCACTGGGGGTGACATTCCCGGACGGATGGTTGTGTCCCACGATTAACCGGGTTGCCCCTAACCGGATGGCTTCCCGGAAAATTTCCCTGGGGTGAGCCAGGGTTTCCGTTGCCGTGCCGATGGTGATCACCCGACTGCCCAACAAGCGATGCTTCACGTCCAACAACAGGAGGGCGAACCGCTCCGTTTCCGCCCACATCAGGTCGGGAGCCAGAGCCATTGCGGCCAATTCCGGGCTATCAATGGGACGGCGCTCCACCGGGCGGCTGAGAAAAACCCGTTTCCCCAGTTCAATGGCGGCCAAAATCGTGGTGGCTTTCGCCGGGCCAATGCCGGGGATGGCCATGAGTTCGGCAGGTTGGATGTCCCGCAGAACCGCCAGGGCATCCTGTTGGTGCTGACTTAATTCCTGAAGCAGATATTGCCCCAAACCCACCGCCGACAATTTCCCCGACCCCGTACCCAGTAAAATAGCAAGTAATTCCCCCGTACCCAGTGCCGTCACCCCCTGCTGGAGCAAGCGTTCCCGCGGCCGTTCGGTGGCGGGCAGGTCGCACATCCGCAGATGGTAAGAGTTGGTCATGGTTCGCTCTATACTAGAAAAAGTGCCTGCAACAGTGACCTATGCCCCGTGCCAAGTTAACGCCTGCTGACCGCATCCAGATTGCCCAACGTTTTCGGGAAACTTCGGCCACAGCGACCAGTCTGGCGGCGGAATACGACGTGAGTATCAGTACGGTTATTCGTATCTTAAAGGAAGAACTCACCGATGCAGTGTACGAGTCCCTGGTGCCCCAAAAACGAGCCGGACGCTGGCACGAACCATCCCCCGCCCCACCGGCTCCCGCTGTCCCGAAAATTCGCGCCTATAAGCCCGTTAGTGATGCCGCCCCTGCCCCGGAACCCCCGGTTGCCCCAGCCGTTCAACCACCGATAAATCCCACCGATGAGGTAACCCAACCGGATAAACCTCAAGAATTACAACAATTAAAAGTAGAAAAAGTACCCGAATCCCCCGGAGAACTGACTCCGGCGGTGGAACTGTCCCCTCCACCCGTACTTACGGAATTTCCGGCTACCGATGAGGCTTCGCCACCGTTAGACTCCCCAGCTCTTGAGGAACCCGAAACGGCTGGCTTACCGGAATGGGATGCGGATGTCCAAGACGATTGGGACGATGAGGAAAATGATGAGGAAGAAAGTCCGGGCGACACCTTTGAACCGGCCTCCATCAGCCAGCAAATTCTCCCGTTGGAAGCCTCGGTTTTACCCCATACCTGTTACTTGGTGGTGGATCGGTTTGCTGAGTTGGTTGCCCGCCCGCTCACTGAATTTAGCCGCTGGGGAGAACTGCCCGTGACCGGTGCAACCGCCCGCACTCTGCCGGTGTTTGATAACCATCGAGTCGCCAAACGGTTCTCCGGGCGAGGACATCGGGTGCTGAAGGTTCCCGATGCCAATTTGATCTACAAAACCAGCGGCTATTTGTACGACAAAGGCATTACCCATTTGTTGATTAACGGTCAGGTTTACACGGTGGAACAACCCCAGTCCGCCAACGATGACCTTTAGGGGTTGATCGCCCAGAGTTTGACCGTTCTATCCACACTGCCGCTGGCGAGCAGGCGACCATCGGGGCTGAAATTGATCCCATAAATCCAATCCGTGTGCCCCCGCAGTTGCCCGATTCCTTGACCCTGAGTTAAATCCCACAGACGAATGACTTTGTCCCGTCCGGCGGTGGCTACCCATTTTTCATTACGGTGCATGGCAACAGTAAAAATTTCCCCCACATGGCCGGTGAAGGTTTTAATGGCTTGGCGGGTGTTGAGATTCCAGTATTTCAACGTGGCATCCCGGCTCACGCTGACAAAGGCTTGCCCATCGGGAGCAAAGGCCAACCAATTCACATCGCTGGTGTGGCCGGTAAAGGTATGGCGCAGTTGTCCCCCCTGCCACAGGCGAATGGTCTGATCCACGCTGGCACTGAGTAGGTTTTGGCCGTCGGGGCTATAGGTAACGTAAAGAACAATGTTGTCATGGCCTTTGAGGGTATTGAGGGGTTTACCCGTAATGTCCCACAGGCGCACGGTGCGGTCATAACTGGCACTGGCGAAGGTTTTGCCTTGGGGGTGGATGCTAATCGAAGTTACCCAATACCCATGCCCCCGCAGAGTTTGTCGTTCTCGCCCGGTTTCTAAATCCCAGATTTTGATGAGTTTATCCTTGCCGCCACTGACCACCGTTTTGCCATCGGGCGTAATCGCCATGCCCAGGACTTCTTCCGTGTGTCCCACCAGGGTGTTAACCGCCTTCCCGGTCGCCACCTCCCACACTCGGATGGTTTTGTCCTCGCTGGCACTGAGCAAAAAGCGTCCGTCCGGGGTAAACACCACCACATTGATATACCCTGTATGCCCGGTGAGCGTCTTTTGCAGCTGTCCGACTGCATCCGTTGTGGTTATTGGGGGGACAGATGGAGTGGTGGGGGTAACCGTTGGGGTCACATCGGGTTGAGAGATAGTTTGGGAATCAGGGGAATGTTGGGTCACATACCAATACCCCCCGGCGCCCGCAGTAATGCCTACAACCGCAAGGGCAATCCAGGGTAAGGGAGACCGTTTTTTCAGCGGAGCGTTACAAATTTCACAGCGAGTCGCCGTTGTCGGATTGCGGTCATAGCCACAGCGAGAACATTTAACATACTGCTCCGTGCCAAGCGTCATGGGAGTGGCGGGGAAGAAATGCTAGTTTTAATGATAAACAATCCCCAAGGTGGACAGTGATCCCTATGGCAATCTTTTAGGGGTCGTAGAGGCACCGCATTTTATTCTGCTCTCCGCACCCAAACTCCTTAAGGGAACCTCTATAGCAATCCATTTTGAATTGACAATAAGAGTCGAAAGTGCTTAGCCCCCGTATTTGGTTCTTTCTTTCTTCTTTGTTCTCGAATCTTTTAGGATTGCTATATTTATTCAAACGGGCAGAGAACTTCTTAAGGGCACCTCTATTTATTCAAGCGAGCCAAGAATCTCTTAACCGGAATCTAGAGATTACGGAGAACCAATGGCGGGGGGTGCCCCCCTGCGACCGCTAACTCACAATTTTTGGAGGTATAGCAGTCCTTTTTGAATATGAAACAAGAGTCGCAGGGCGTAGCCCCGTTTTGGTTTTCTCCCCTCTCCCTTGATGGGAGAGGGGCAGGGGGT
>JAUQVQ010000228.1:0-3630 GCA_039794725.1 Gloeomargarita sp. HHBFW_bins_162 | reverse complement strand
AAATTGCGCCAACTCTCCACAACATTCGCATTAAATAAAGCCCCGTGATCCTTTCTAAACGTACTGAGTAACCCCTCGGCTTTGTTAATCGCCCGACTGCGCCGCTGTTGCCAATCCGTGAATTTATCCTGCCAAGCCGTAATCTGGTCTTGATAAACTTTCATCTGGTCTTGATAAGTGCGTAGCCGATCCCGAAACGCCGGAAAATCAGCAGGACTATCCGGCACATCCCCCGGTTCTGCGGGTTTGGTGGGTTTCACCGGTTCCGGTTCATCCACCGCCGTATCATAATCCTGCCGAATCCCCGGAAATTCACACTGGCGGAACACATTGGCTCCCATACATTGACACGTCTGTAACTCTTCCGCCGTGAGAATCTTGCCCTCATCTTCCCGTTTGCGCCAACAGGAGTCATTGATCAAATCTCGCCCCATGCCGGACAAACTCACCAACGCCTCATAGGGCCAGCGAATCACCGATATTTCTGAGAGTAATTTTGCGCCCCCACTCATACCACTCACCGGCTGAATCCCCCCACTGAAAATAATCATGGGGACTAAAAATAAAATGCTCAACAAAGGCGCCATATTCTGGTTTGGGGCAAGCGCCGAAACCAATAATCCCATGACCATCCCGCCAAAGGTGGCTAAGGCAAAGGTAATATACATCTGTCCAACCACATCCCACCCGCCGGGAATGTTCACTGCTAGTTTTTTTACTAAGAGAAAAACTGCCCCTTGATAGGCCGCAAAAAGTAACGCTAAAACGACCTTAGACGCAATGTAAGGAAGCAGTTTTAAGCCCACCATCCGTTCTCGACGATAGACTTCCACTTCTTTAACAAAATCCCGCATCGTCGTTAATTCACCGATCAATACGGCAATTAAGGCACTCACAAATAACATGGTCATGGCCTGCGCCGCATTGCCCGTTTCCGTATCAAAAATCCGCCGATCCCAGGCGATAAAATCCAACATTCCCAACAGAATCGGGGTGAGTAAAATCAACCCAAATGTCCCCATATCCTGTTGTAAAATTGCCACATTGCGCCGCAATAAAATTAAAAACTGTTGCCACGCCGAAATGCCCGTACTGACAACCCGTTTTGGCGATGTTTGAGGGCGTAATCCTGAAGTCGTCGGTTTGGCAATTTCCTGCAAGGATTGTTGCCGCTCCAGGACGTATTTGCGGTATTGGGGGGAAGCCAGATAGGTTTCCTGGAGTTGCATCGCCGTCGGCGCACTCGGATTTTTCTCCCGATCCAACGCCCGATAAATCCCGGTAATATCCCGAATGTGGAACGGCGCTAAGGATTCGGCAAAATGGTCTAAAAAATAGGGCACCAACTCAGCCGGTGGCCCAAAATAGGCGACCCGCCCGCCCTCGGCCATATAAATCACCAAATCGCACAGGGCAACATTCTGGGTGGCATGGGTAATCAGCAAAATCGTGCGTCCCTGGTCGGCCAACTGGCGCAGAAGTTCCATCATGTCGGTTTCCGTGCCGGGGTCAAGGCCGGAGGTGGCTTCATCCAGGAAAAATAAACTGGGTTTGGTGAGCAATTCCACCCCAATGCACACCCGCCGCTGTTGCCCCCCACTCAGGTTTTTGACCAGCACATCCCGCCGTTGGCTCAACCCCAATTCGCTCAGGACTTCGTTAATCCGCTGCTGGCGTTCTTCCGCACTCGTATCAGCAGGCATCCGCAGTTGGGCGGCAAAATCCAAAGACTGCGCTACGGTTAATTCTTCATGGATAATGTTTTTTTGCGGCACGTAGCCGATTTCATTGTGGTAGGCATTAAAATTGCGGTACAAGTCCACCCCGTTGACCATCACCGTTCCGCCGCTAGCAGGGCGCAGACCATTCAGGGCATCCAATAAAGTCGATTTCCCCGAACCCGATGGCCCCAAAATCGCCACAAACTCCCGGGGCATGATGGACACCGATACCCCATTGAGTACCTTGGCCCCCGATTTGACCACTTTGGTGAGATTCAACGCATCCAGCCGCAGATTCCCGACCTCGTTGGTCTGAACCAGAGTTTCGTCTATATTTAATACTAACAAATGTGACCCAATCCGAATCGTATCGCCCGTGCGGAGGGTAAAGGGGGTGGTAATTTGTTTGCCATTCACATACGTCCCATTCGTGGAACCCAAATCGGTGAGCACAAATGAACCGTCTTTGCGTTCGACCCGGGCGTGGCAACGGGACACAGTGGGGTGGTTGATGACCAGGTCATTGTGGGGGTCACGGCCAATGGTCAATACCTGTCGTCCCCGCAAATCCAAAATCGCCGGCTGGGTCGTGGCAATCGGGGGGTGGTCATCCTCAAGCAGTACCGTTTTATTGCTGTCGGCTTGTCCGTGTTGGCGAGTGGCGGGTTGATCCGGCAGGACAACTTGATACCCCAAGGTCACCCGGTTGGCGATGCTAAGAACATCCCCATTGCGCAAATCATGGCGTTGCACCCGCTGACCGTCATAGACCAACCCATTACTGCTATTGAGGTCAATAATTTCATACCTACCGTCGGGATGACGTTCTAAGCGGGCATGACGGCCGGAAACCACCGATTCTTCAATGACAATGTCACAGCTAGGATGCCGCCCCAAGGTTAGTGTCTCCGCCAACAGCGGCACTTTCCGAGTGCCTTCTGAGGTGGTAATGACCAGAAAAGACAAGCCAACTTGAGCAGGACTGTCGGGGGGCGACGACATAGAGGTCATGGATAATAAGGCGAATTTCGCAGTGACTCCTCACACTCTTATTACGTTATAACGGATTCTCAAGTTTTGGCAAAGTTTACCCGCTTACCCCTGTGCCGCCTGGGCGACCAAGGCCATTTCGTCCTGCGCTAGGGTATCCAACAGCGATTGGGCATCGGGGCTATCCAACCGATGGAGTGCCTGCGCCAGCCGTAACCGTACCTGCCAATCGGGATGATGGATCAACGCCCCCAGGTGGGATACTGCCCGCACATCTCCCAAATCCGCCAACGCCCCAATCGCCGCTAACTGCAGCAGGTCAATATCGGCATGCAACGCTTCTAAGAGCAAAGGATACGCCCGTTCATCCCCCAAAACCCCCAACCCGGCAATCACACTAAATTTCACCAACCATTCCGGGCTTTCTCGATAGGCACGCTCCAAATCCTCGTAGGCATCGGTCAACCCCAACCCCGCCAAGGCATCCGCCGCCGCCGCCTGCACATCCGCCTCACTATCGCCGTACAACCGCTCCCGGAGCAGGGGCAATAATTCCCGTTTTTGTTCTGCAGAAAGCCCCGTCATATTGCCAACTTGACTGACTGCGGCATAGCGCACGCGGGCATTGCGATCCGTGAACACCTCTTTGAGTAAATTCATCGCCTCGGTCGGTGCCAACTGCCGACATTGTTCCACCCCGTGCAGTCGCCGCCCCCAATCCGGGTCATTAAGCAGAGCTTGAACCGTTTCAGGAGCGGACATAATTCACCCGGCTGAGAAGCATCCGTACCTGTTGTATTTCATTCACAATGCTCACGAGAATTTTGCTTTGCTGATCCAATTGGGATTGTAACCGTTCCATGCGTGTTTCTAAATTCCCTAACCGCTGTTCCTGGGACTCCCCTTGGGCATCCAGTTC
>JAUQVQ010000227.1:0-3634 GCA_039794725.1 Gloeomargarita sp. HHBFW_bins_162 | reverse complement strand
TTGTCCGATTGAATAAAGGGCACCTCTAAAAATTGGCAATGAGCGGTCGCAGGGGGGCACCCCCCGGCTCTGGTTCTCCGTCATTTCTGGATTCTAACTAAAGGATTTTTTGTCCGATTGAATAAAGGGCACCTCTAAAAATTGGCAATGAGCGGTCGCAGGGGGGCACCCCCCGGCTCTGGTTCTCCGTCATTTCTGGATTCTAACTGAGAGATTCTTTTCCTGATTGAATAAATAGAGGTGCCCTATAGCAATCCGATTTGATTTGGGAACGGTAGTTTTTGCCAGAGAAGCACCTGATGAGTAGCTTGAGATTAGGGGGAACCAGGGGCTACGACCCCTACTTCCTGCGGGATTTTGTTCCATTTTTAGTTAGGATTGCTATAGGTTCTGACTAAGCAATGCTTTGCCCCCTCCCATCAATAGAGGTGTCCATCGGTAATAATACAATTAGAACAATAGAGAGTAAATTATGGGTATTCGCATTCTGCATGTCTCCGATATTCATCTTGGTAGCGGGCAAAATCACGGGCGCACCAATCCTTTGACGGGCTTAAATACGAGGGTTGAAGACTTTACTCAGGCGTTGGCAACCTGCATTGATCAGGCGTTGAGTTTGCCCGTAGATGTGGTTTTATTCACCGGTGATGCCTTCCCGGATGCCACTCCGGCTCCCTGGATTCAAGAATTATTTGCTCAGCAATTTTTACGGTTGGTGCGCGCCCAAATTCCGGTGGTTTTATTAGTGGGAAATCACGACCAACATACCCAAGGCGAGGGTGGGGCATCTCTGTCCATTTATCGGGCGTTGAATGTGCCGGGGGTGATTGTGGGCGAATCGTTAGCCACCTATACTCTGGAAACCCGGAATGGGCCATTGCAAATTGTGACGTTGCCCTGGATTACCCGTTCTATGCTGTTAACTAAACCGGAAACGCAGGGGTTATCCATGAGTGAAATTAATGAATTATTGCTTACGCGTCTGCGGGAGGCTCTGGCTGGGGAAATTCTCAATTTAGATGAAAACATTCCTACCATTCTTGCCGCCCATGTGATGGCTGATAAAGCCCTATTTGGTGCCGAACGATTACTCTCTGCCGGTAAGACCTTAACGGTGCCGTTATCCCTCCTGGCTCAACCGTGTTTTCGTTATGTAGCCTTGGGTCATGTGCATCGTCATCAAGTGTTGTGGGATCACCCCCCGGTGGTGTACGCCGGGAGTATTGAACGGGTAGATTTTAGTGAAGAAAATGAAGCTAAAGGTTATGTTTTGATTGAGATTGAACCGGAGCAAACCCGATTTGAATTTTGTCCGTTGCCCACCCGTTTAATGCACACTATTCGGGTTGATTTAATCTATTCTCCTGACCCCCAAAAGAAATTACTCAGCGAAATTGCCGACGCCCCGATTGATGATGCGATTGTGCGGGTTATTTATCGCATAAAATCCGACCAAGTTGCCCAAATTAATGAAGCCCAAATTCGCTCGGCTTTAGCTTCTGCCCACAGTCTTTCCATCCAAGCCGAACTGGTTAATGAACAACCCCGCCAACGGGTCACCCAGGTGGATTTAAATCAGGTACTCGACCCTATGACCGTGTTAGAACAATACGTGGATGAAACCGAGGGATTACAGCCGTTGAAAGCAGATTTACTCCTAGCGGCACAGGCATTATTAAATGGAACCGAACCGGAATGGTCAGAGCCAGCCAAACCCGTCTGCTCCGACCCGGAAAACACACAATTACCCCTCACGTTTGAATAGATAACCCCGTTGTGCTAAGGGAATTTCAACGACCTGGGCAGATTGACCCTCAAGGTGTACGGTTAAGCCTGCACCTCCCGCTTTGGTGCGAATGTATCCCAACCCCCAATGTTCCTGCTCAAAATAGTAGGTATAACTGGTCAAAATTCCCACTTTTTCCTCTCCTAAATAGATAGGCGTACCTGGGTTGACCGGAGCCGTTAATTGCAATCCCCACAATTGTTGTTTTACCCCCTGATAGGTATTGAGGCGGGCAATCGTTTCCTGACCGATGTAGCATCCCTTATTAAAGGAAATATCATGCCAGAGTCCGGCTTCCAAGGGGTTGTAATCTTCGGTTAATTCTGCGCCTACTGCCGGTCTGCCCTGCCGCACTCGCAACCACTCCCAAGCCTGATCCCCCCAAGGAATAACTCCTTTTTTTAACACCCATTCCCAGAAATTTACCGCTGATTCAATTGGGACAATCATCGTATAACCAGAGTTCACTAATCCCGTGCCTACCGCAACCAAAATAGGTACTTCCCTCCAGAAAATTAACTCATGGCTACCGATGGGTTGATTCAGTAAATGTTGCGCTCCCAATTCTGAAATAATTTGATGACTTTCTGACCCAATTAGCGTAAACATTGCGGTATTTTCCGTGTGGTCTTGAATCGTCACCTGATCGGCAAAGAAAATATATTTTTCGAGCCATTTTTGAATGCTGGAACGAGAAGATGGGGAAATGATTAATGTGATCCATTCCGGTTCCACATAGGCAGTAGTTAGATCAAGGGTACGGCCGGTAGAGGTGACCAATACCGTATCACAGCCTTGCCCCACCCGCAGAGATTGGATATCGTTTGTACTTTGGTTGTGCAGATAGCGAATCCGGTCATTTCCGAGTAACCGCAGGCGACCCCAATGCGTTCGATCTAGCAATACCACGCCGGTTGCTAAGGTTTCTTCCCGTTCGTGCCCAAAACGGATGGGATAACCGTCCGGGTGAAATTGGGCACCGGCTTGACGTTGGACTTCACGCAGGGCAGGGAGTGACATCAGGTGACCTCTACTGATTCAGGTGGGTAAAAAATCTCTTATAGCAATCCCTTTTGAATTGGCAACAAGGGTCGCAGGGGCGTTGCCCCCGTATTTGTTTTTTTCTTTCTTCTTTGTTCTCGAATCTTTTCGGATTGCTATAGTTAGAATCGAAAGACGCCGGAGAACCAACATCGGGGGATGCCCACCTGCGACCGCTGATTGTCAATTGTAATTTTATGGAAGTGCCCATCAATTTACCTCAGGTTAATTCTGGGATTCCGGCACTTCCACCGCTTCCACATCCACAATGCCGGGGGGGGTCAGCCGCACAAATTTTCCGCCCGTCACCTGCAACCGTTCGCCGCAATTTGGGCACTGGGTTTGCGTGTTGATTACCCCTTGAAATTCACACCCGCACACGGGACAGGCACTGGTCACAATCGTGCGTCCGAGCCACCACCGGATACCCAGCGTTAACAAGGTGGGAGTTAGCCACAAAAACAGGATAAACAGGGACAAGATGCGTGCCAATCCGCCTAGCCCAACACTACTCAGGAGAAGTAGGAGCAAAAGCCAACCGAACCAAAATCGCCAACCGTTATTTTGTATCACCCGCTGAGTTCTCCGAGACCGTACAATTAATTTAGCTTCTTATCTTAATTTATGTTAGTCTATGACCCACGCCACTGACCAAAGAACCCTAGCCCGTTGGTTGGCCGCTGACTTTAGTAATCAAGCTCAAGCATTGGAGAATCCCCCGTTTTTTGCCCATATTCGCGTGTGTATGCGCCCCCTGCCTTGGTCACTTTTGAACGGGCGGAGTTTATACGTGGAACAGGCCTATGA
>JAUQVQ010000226.1:0-3646 GCA_039794725.1 Gloeomargarita sp. HHBFW_bins_162 | reverse complement strand
AAAAAAAAATTCTCTACCCGTTTGAATAAAAGGAACCTCTATCAATTCATCATTAGCGGTCGCAGGGGCGCAGTTCTCTGTAATTCGGGCGTTCTGGCAAGAGAATTTTCCCTTGGCTTCAATAAATAGAGATGCCCCTAAAAGATTTGAGAACAGCGAGAAAGAAGCAAATACGGGGACAACGCCTGCGGCGCACTGCGCGGACTGCCCCGGCGACCCTTGTTGCCCATTCAAATGCTATGTGCCATGTCAAACCCAGGTCTTGTTTCGCATCATTAGGAGGATCGAGGACTGATACCTCAAATTATTTCAACTTTGGCATCGGCAGGGGGTGATTTCTGCTGGGGTCAGCGCGTGATACGGCGCACAAGCACCAGCCCATTATGCACCCTCCCCCCGCTTACCAACACCTGTCCCCCCAGGACTAAGCTGGTTGATGTACCCCCATCCAAATTCAACGCCGCCACTGCCCCCACCTCCTGCATAATGCCTGTTAATTCCTTTAATGTGGGGCCTTGTTGAGCTTGTTCATTGCCGCCGACTGTCACCCACAACCACCGCCCTTCCCGATTCACGCCCAATGCACTACGGGGGGCTTTTTGCTGAATAAAAAAGGGCTGAAATTGCTCCTGTTCCGGAGCCAACACCACCTGATTATTGTTTAGCAACAACGGCCCTGCCCCCAACCCGTGCGGATAATTTTGGAACATCTGGGGACTAATCTGCTGACTCACCTGTACCGTTGCACCGATGGGAAATTGCCCCGTGAGATTTTCTACTCCCCGCCCCACCAAGAGATAACCCGTCAAGGGAATGGGGATGGGATTTCCCATATTGATTCCCACCACCCGGTCTTGAGTGACGGTAATGACCGTTTCCCCTTGGGTCAAGGGCGTGTAAGTGGCTCCCCAATGCGCCGTGTAGCGAGCCAGTCCCTTTTGTACAAACCCCGAATTGAGTGCCTGTAACCCCAGCGGCGCACCCTGATTCACCCGCACCTGTTCTTGGAGTTGCACCCGCCCAAACACCGTCTGCCCCTGGTCATGCCACGCTGCCATCCCCCGGTTGAGAATCGGACTGCTCACCCATTGCCCCTGCACCCGGATCGCCCCCAAAGGAAGCTGAGTATTGCGGTTAAAAAATCCGCCGTTGATGGCCGCCACCCCCTGCACCTGTTGCGCCAAAGCGGGCAGAGGAGCCAACCCCGTTTGTCCCTGTGTCCCCTCCCACACCGGGCGCATCGTGTAAAACTGAGGGTCAATCTCCAGCCACGTCACCCCATAACCCCGCAGTTGCTCCTGCCGCCACCGCAACCCCTCGGCCCAGTGAATCGTTAAACTCTCCTGGGTACGGGGTTCAATCACCAGACGGGGCGGATTGGGTAAAGTGGTTACCCGCATGGGTTGGTCAAAGGTCAACACCGTGGCCTGGCTACTGAAATTCAGGTTGGCAAACTGATGACGCAATTCCGCCCGACCGGGGGCGAAAATTCTCACCAGCGTTTGCTTGCCCGTCTGTTGCACTCGCCAGGGGACAATTTTATCCACATCCACCACCGTGCGCCGAGCACTCTGGCGAATCCCCTGAATCTGGGCAACCGGAGCCGTAATCCGCAATTCATTCCCCTGGATTTGCGTCTGCCAACCGGCGGCGGCAAACAGTTCCGTAACCTCCAAATACCGGCGGGTGTACTGCGGATGCCAAGACACGGACAGAGGTTGCACAGGGTTGAACCAGACCACCGGTTGCTCGTCCGGGCGGCGATTACTGCGTAAACTGACCCCCAGTCGTTGGGTCAAATCCGCATCACTAATGGCCAACCGCAGTCGCCCTTGGGCATCCCGCCATTGCCGCCACGACCCCACCCAGGATTCTCCATTCCAACTCAAGCGCTGCTCCAGTGCCGGGGGCTGGGGAGCCGGTAAAGGAGTTTGTGCCACCATCTCTAGCATGGATTTGATTGCGTCCTCATGACCGGGAACAGTATGAATGATGTCTGTCAGAGAATTTAAGTTGCCGAGGTGCGATCCATCCAGTCCAACACTCGGTGCCATGCCCACCAGCGGTCGGGGTCGTTAGCCAGTTTTTGCCCCCGTTGACTGCTATAATACCCCACATGACCGCCATATTTTGTTAATACTAGCTCAAGATACCGATTCTGGGCGCAAATTTGCTCTAAATCGGGGATAATCTCAGGGGCAAACAGGGGGTCATCCTGGGCATAGAGGATCAAGGTTGGCCGATTTAATTTCCCCAAAAAGTGCAGAGGGCTGGTGGCCGTGTAGTAATCCATCACGGTTTTGAACCCCAAGGTGGGAATGACCAACTCCCGGTCAAAGCTCTGAATACTCTGCGCCCGCTGAATGGCCGCCGGATCGATTGCGTGGGGATGAGCGTGGTATAATGCCAGCGCTAATTTTTTCAGTTCCTGGGTAATCGCCCACTCCACCAGCCGTCCCCAGGGGTGCGCCATCAGGTAGGGCAAAGAACGGTTGGCATCCAAATTCGGGCACACCGCCACCACCCCACCCACCTGTACCCAGGGCAACGGACTATCAGCCGCCATCGCCGCCCAACCCGCCCACAACGCCAACTGCCCCCCCAGCGAATACCCCGCAAACCAATAGGGGGGCGGACATCCCAACGCCTGCGCCGTCACCGCCAACGCTAGATAATCCTTCCCTTCATTCATCCCATCCGAGGGCAGAGTGGGGGATAATTGCCCCGTTTTCCCATGCGCCCGCCAATCAAACAACACCACCCCATAGCCCCGTTGCCATGCCCGATAGGCGAACAGGTGGAGGAACGTTTGATTGTCTAAACTGCCGGTAATGCCATAGGTAGCGATGATCGTCCCTTTTGCTTTGGGGGGAACCGCCCATTGCCCAAAAATGGGGACATTTTGATACCCGTTGAAAATATGATTTTGGTAATTGATATTCGGCAAGTGGTTACTTAATCGGCGGGTTGCCCAAGTGGTCGTGAGGGTCATGGTGAACCCGTGCCGCAAAAACCAAGGGGGGATAAACTCAGGAATCACGGGGTTAAAAAAGTCTGCTGTCTAAACTATTGGGCATCTCTATTAAGGGTACCTCTAAAAATTGTCAATGAGCGGTCGCAGGGGCGCAGCCCCCGTCTCTGGTTCTCCGTAATTTGGGCGTTTTGGCAATAGAATTTTCCCTTGGCTTCAATAAATAGAGGTGCCCTTAATTAATTTAATTAGAAATTAGCGGTCGCAGGGCGGCACCTTCTCGGTAATTTCTGGATTTTAACCAAAGGATTCTTTGTCCGATTGAATGGTTCTTTATTACAGCCTTTTCTTTATAGTATGGGACACAAGTAAAACGGCTCCGATAATCCTAGTCATCCCTTGGGAATTTCAAGGGTCGCAGGGCGTAGCCCCGGTCTCTGTAGCAGTCCTTGTTGAATGTGAAACAAGGGTCGCAGGGCGTAGCCCCGTTTTGATTTTCTCCCCTCTCCCGTTCTGGGAGAGGGGTCGGGGGTGAGGGTAAATATAAAATTTAAGAATCATGCAAGAAGTTTAATGTGAAACAAGGGTCGCAGGGCGTAGCCCCGTTTTGATTTTCTCCCCTCTCCCGTTCTGGGAGAGGGGTCGGGGGTGAGGGGAAGTATAAAATTTGAGAAT
>JAUQVQ010000225.1:0-3657 GCA_039794725.1 Gloeomargarita sp. HHBFW_bins_162 | reverse complement strand
TTATATGGGAACCTCTATTTATTCAATCGGGGAAAAGATCTCTCGGTGAGAATCCAGAAATTACGGAGAACCAGAGACGGGGGGTGCCCCCCTGCGACCGCTAATCACCAATTTTTAGAGGTGCCCTTTATTCAATCGGACAAAGAATCCCTTAGCGAGAATGCAGAAATTACAGAGAACCAAAGACGAGGGCTACGCCCCTGCGACCGCTAATTCGCAATTTTTAGAGGTGCCCATATTTCAATCAAGGACACCTCTATTTATGCAAACGGGCAGAGAATTTCTGAGTGAGAATGCAGAAATTATGCAGAACCAGAGGCGGAAGTACCCCCTGCGACCGCTTATTGCCAATTGATAAAGGTGAATTACAGGGATTTGAGTTATTCAGAAATAATTTAGTGCGTCATAAACACGTTCTGCACTAACTGCCGAAAATGATCGCCCCGGGCTTCAAAATTGGGGTACTGGTCAAAACTGGCACAGGCAGGCGAAAGCAGAATAATTTTTGCCCTGGCTCGTTGCGCTAATTCTTGAGCGGCGGTGACTGCTTCTGCTAAATCATTAACTACCACAAAATCGGTGTAATTGATACTTCGTAAACGCTCGGCAAATTGATGTGCCGACGCCCCAAATAAAACCACACCAGCCGCCTTGTCTTGAATTGTTTGTAACCAGGTGTGGTCATCCCCAACTTTGGCTTTGCCCCCAGCCAAGAGAATGGTTGGTTCCGTCATGCTGGCTAAACCCACCTGAGCGGCATCATAATTCGTCGCTTTACTGTCATTGATGTAGGTAATTCCCTGATGGGTGCCCAAAACTTCTAAACGGTGGGGAACTCCCGGAAAATTTTGCATCGCTTGGGTGATGACTGCTGGGGGAATGTGCAGGACATGGGCAACGGCAATCGCTAAGAGTAAATTCTGCCGGTTATGATTGCCGGACATCGCAAAGTTATCCAAATTAAAAATAGCTTTTCCCTCGACGATAACCTGTTTATTTTCAATATAAATACCGGTTTTTTGTGAAGGGGGTAAATGGCTCATCCCTTGCGTACTCGTCCAAAGTATATCCGGCCAACGTTGCGAAAAATTGGCTCGTAAATAGGGGTCATCGGCGTTGAAAACTTTTACTTGGGATTGAGCAAGCAAATGGGTTTTGATGCGGCAGTAATTCTCAAGAGTATGATGACGATCCAAGTGATCCGGAGTAAAGGTTGTCCACACGCCAATCTGCGGGGCAATTTCCGGGGAGGATTCAATCTGAAAACTGCTGATTTCGGCGACAATCCAATCTACGTCCTGACCCACCAGATCGCAGGCGGGCGTACCAATGTTGCCACAGGCCACTGCCCGATACCCGGCAGTTGTTAATATAGCGGCAATTAAGCTCGTGGTGGTGGTTTTGCCGTTCGTGCCCGTGATCCCCACCCACGGATAAGGACACAGACTGCGCCAGGCCAAGCCCATTTCACCAATCACATCCACACCCTGCGCCCGCAATTCCTGCAAAACGGGGACATTCCACGGCACACCCGGACTGACAACGACCAATTCGGGCAAAGGTGCCGGTATGGTGAACGGTTGTTCTAACGTAATCGTGACACCCAGCGGTTCTAATTCAGATTTTTGCTGGAGCAATCCGGGGGAATTAGATGTGTCTTGCACCTGCACCTGATAGCCTTGCCGAACCAGCAAACGTGCCGCCGCCATTCCCGATTTGCCCAAGCCCAAAACCAGTGCTTTTTTACCCATTAGGTTTTGACAATCTGTGAAAAGTCTGCCAGTACCAAGGCACTATTACGAATTAACCCGAGTAAGTTCAACCGATTTTGGCGAATGTTAGGGTCATCATCCATCACTAACACACTTTCTTCGCCGTCAAAAAACCGTTCCAAAACCGGCGCAATTCCCTGCAAACCCTGGATTAAATACTCATAATTACCCGTTGTTTGCGTCTGTTGAGTGTGGGTGATGAGTTCCGTAATTTTTTGATAGAGTTCCTGTTCGATGGGTTGCTTTAGATATTGAGAGTTAATGACTAATTCTGGATTTAATTCTGAAGTTGGTAATGCGCCCTGATTAGCTAAACGGGTGGCTCGGTTCACCGTTGCATAAATGCTTTGTAAAATGCCATTAGCTCGTAATTGCATCAGAGTTTCGGCACGGTGGAACCAGTCGTGGATGTTATGAAAAATCCGTGCCATAACTTCCGGTTTTTCCGGGTCGAGGAGAGCATTGATTAAATCATAATCTAAGCCTTTATCCTGAAGAATTGCGTGTAACCGTTGGGAAATTAACAGTTGCCATTGCTGGTGCACGTCCTGGGCATTGAGTTGGGGATAATCTGCGGATAAAATTGCCACCATTTCCTGAAATAATTGCTCGACATTCAGGGGGTAGGTAGGATAAATACAAGCGGTAATTAAGAGAATGCTGCGGGCCGCCCGCCGCAGCGCAAAGGGGTCAGACGAACCGCTGGGAATTAACCCCACAGCTAAAATACCGACCACTGTGTCTAAACGATCCGCAAGCGCAACCCATTGCCCGGTTAAGGTGCTGGGGACATCTTGATAATGTTCTGTAATTCCTTCGGCTACTGCCTCGGATTCTCCCGTCTTTAAGGCATAATGTCCCCCCATGATGCCCTGTAATTCGCTAAATTCCCCGACCATTTGGGTGACTAAATCGGCTTTACATAAATGGGCGGTGCGGAGAATATGTTTGACTTGATCAGGGGGATAATTTGTGTTTGCGAGAACCTGAGTTAATAACTTTTCAATCCGGTGTACTTTGGCTAGAACTGAACCCAATTGTTCTTGAAACGTGACATTGGCTAACTGGGGAACATAGTCAGCTAAGGGTTGCCGTAAATCCGATTGATAGAAAAACTGGGCATCGGCTAAACGGGCTTTCAAAACCCGTTCATTCCCCTGTTTAATCACGGTTTGATATTTAGGATCGCCATTACTAATGGTGACAAAATGGGGCAATAAATGTCCCTCGGCATCAAATACCGGAAAATAGCGTTGATGCTGGGTCATTACCGTGGTAATAACAGCCGTGGGTAAATGCAAATAAGTGGGGTCAAATTCACCCAAAATCCCGTGCGGCCACTCGGCCAGTTGCGTGACTTCGCTGAGCAATGCCGGGGGAATTTCCACCCGACTCCCCGGCGGTATCACCCGCTCCAATTCCTGCTGAATTTTAGTTTGGCGAGCTTGAACGTCTGGTTCTACCCCCGCCTGCCGCAGACAATCTAAGTACGCATTCGCTTGGGGGATCACTACCGGTTCAGGATGTAAGACCCGATGGCCGTAGCTCACCCGGTCGCTGTGCAGATGTTCGGAGCCATTCGCCAGCGTTACCGGGAGTACCTCATCGCCCCACAAAGCCAGCAACCAACGAATCGGGCGGCTGAATTTCACCAGGCCATCCCCCCACCGCATAAACCTGCGCCCCGTTAACCCCTGCCACCACTGGGGAATCAACTGCGCCAAAACCTCCGGGGCAGGCCGACCGGCAACGGTTTGCACCAGATAGACAAACTGACCCTTGGGCGTGTCCCGTAATTCTACGTCGCTTAATTGGGCTTGCCGGGAACGGAGAAATCCCCACAACGCCGGTGTGGGTTCCCCATCCCGATAGGCGGCGCTAACGG
>JAUQVQ010000224.1:0-3678 GCA_039794725.1 Gloeomargarita sp. HHBFW_bins_162 | reverse complement strand
TAAATAAATTTGGGATTGCTACAGTTTGGCAGACTCAGTACGGATATACGTGATACTATGGAAAAAAATAAGTAGATTCTCCTAGCACATCCGTAATAGTACCCAATTAACCGATGAAGCTCCTCAAGGCTTTGGAACGCTGTTTTCCCCATTCCCACCGTAGTTTGGCTGCTGTTACCCTGAGGCAGGTGGGAATTGTTGTGGCGGCGGCTGGGTTTTTCTTCTCCTGCATTGGTTGGTGGGTGATGTCGTGGCAGTTCGACCGCTTTGATGCCCAGCAATACGCCCAGGATGGGCAACGGGTTGCCATGCTCCTACAGCGGGATGCGGATTTGATGCGGGGGTTTGTGCTGGACTACGCCACCTGGGATCAGGCCTACGAGTATGTGTATGGTCGTAATGATAAATTTGTTACAGAGAATTTTACATTTGCGACGCTCAACAAACTGCAATTTCACGGGGTGGCGGTGGTGAGCCACACGGGGCAGGTGCGGATAGACCTGGAATGGGATGCTAATGATAATGAAACGATTCAACCTTTATCAGCAGGGGTTTTGGAGTGGATTAGGCAAGAGGCTAAGCGCAGTAAAAATCAACCGGCCAATTATCACTTTATATGGCTGGAACAACGGCCAATGTTGATTGCCGACGCTCCGATTATCCATCATCAAACCTGGCGTCGGAGTGATTCCCGCCTTTATTTCATTCGTTATTTGGATGGCTACTATCAGCAATTAATTCAGAATCTGACGGGCACATCGTTTGTATTTACCTCAGACTCCCCCGCAGCATTGCCGGTGATCCGCCAAGGGCAACAGTGGCAGGCTCAGAAAAAAATTGCGCCGGGGATGGGCGTTTATGTCAAGGGAGAAACCCGCCTGGAGCCGGAACGTAGGGTTGTGTTGCTGTTATTAGTTGGGAATGGCATCCTGCTGGTCGTGGTTTCATTAGCGGGCATTTACTATACCCTGCAAAGGCGGGTACTGGGGCGGTTAAATTGGTTTGCGAAACGAGCCGTGCGGGTGCAGGAAACCCATGACCACAGCATTCGTTGGCCGGTGGAAGGGGAGGACGAACTGGATCATTTGGCATTGGCGTTGAATCAATTGCAGGTAACGGTGGCGCAACGGCAGAGGGAATTGCAACAGGTTGCTTACTACGATAGTCTGACCGGATTGCCCAACCGCCGCTCCCTGTTGGATTATTTAACCCGCTTGCTCCAGGATTCATCGCTAACAAGGGTGCATATTTTGATGCTTTTAGACCTGGATCATTTCAAAAAAGTGAATGATACGAAAGGCCACCTGCAGGGGGATGAACTGTTGATTGAAGTTGGCGATCGTTTGCTTGAGTTCATGGCCGGAGAAGGCATGGTGGCTCGGTTGGGGGGTGATGAGTTTGTCGTGGTGGCGCCGGAAGTGGCGCAGGACAAGGAACGGGCACTCAATAAGGCAGAGCACATGGCGCAAGCCATTCTCGCTGTGCTGATGCAGCCCAGCACCTATATCTACAGAGAACAGGGAATCACTGCCAGTATTGGTATCACCGTATTTGATAACACGGTGGGAAATATCCACGATTTACTGCTACAGGCTGACCTCGCCATGTACCACAGTAAAGCCCTGGGACGGAATGGGTTTTACTCGTTCCACCCGGAATTGCAGGTATCGGCGCAACAACGGGTTGATTTGGAACGGGAGTTGGCGCAGGCGATTGTGCGGGGGCAATTGTCACTGTATTACCAACCCCAGGTGACCTACGATTATCAGTTGCTCGGTTTGGAGGCTTTGGTACGTTGGCGGCATCCGCACCGGGGTTGGATTTCGCCAGCTGAATTTATCCCCTTGGCGGAGGAGACGGGATTGATTGTGCCTTTGGGAAATTGGGTCTTGACAACGGCGTGTACCCAATTGGCCGAGTGGGTCGAGCATCCCCTTTGGAGAGACATTCATGTGGGGGTGAATGTCAGTGCCCATCAACTGCACCAACCGGATTTTGTTTCCCACGTTTTAACCACCTTGGAGCGCACCGGCGCCAATCCCCAGCGTCTTACCTTGGAGTTGACCGAAAGTGTGATGCTCAATGACCCGGACGGGGTGGTGCACAAGATGCAAACCCTCAGCCAGTCCGGGATACGGTTTTCGTTGGATGACTTTGGGGTGGGGTATTCGGCGTTGACCTATCTCAAGCGTTTGCCCCTGCACCAGATCAAAATTGACCGGTGTTTTGTCCAACAGGTGCATGAGAGTACGGACGACCAAGGGATTGCCCAGATGATTATTGCCCTGGGGGAAACCCTCGGTTTGGATGTGATCGCCGAAGGGGTGGAGAAGGAGGAACAGCGGGCATTTCTCGCCGAACACGGCTGTTGTGCCTACCAAGGGTATTTCTTTGCGCCGCCTCTGTCTGTCCCGAAATTAACCGCTTGGGTGCAAGGTCACACTAGCGCCCCTTCTGGCATGATGAAACAAGGGGTACAACGGTCAGGGCGTGCAGTTACAACAGGTGATCATTACCTACAAGGCCAACGACCCGGAGAGCAAACGCTGGGCCGCCCGGTGTGAGCAGGAGTTGGAAGCCCAAGGGGTGCGGGTGTTGGTAGGCCCCAGTGGCTCCAAGGATAATCCCTATCCGGTATTTTTGGCATCGGCGAATCAGGGGATTGATTTGGCGATTGTGTTGGGGGGGGATGGCACAGCCTTGGGGGCGGCACGCCATTTGGCGGGGGAGGGGATTCCGATTCTGGCGGTGAATATCGGTGGCCGGTTGGGATTTCTCACGGAACCGGCGGAGGTACTGCACGACACCCAGACGGTGTGGGAACGGTTACAGCAGGATCGCTATGCGGTGCAAAAACGGATGATGGTACAAGCCCAATTATTCCAGGGCAACCAACGTCCGGGCGAACCCAGCAGTGAGGTGTTTTGGGCGTTGAATGAAATGGCGGTCAAACCCGCCAGTGTCGAACGGTTGCCCACCTGTGTTTTGGAGGTGGAAATTGACGGGGAAATTGTTGACCAGTACCAGGGTGATGGCTTGATCGTGGCGACTCCCACCGGTTCGACATCTTATACCTTGTCGGCGGGTGGAGCCATTCTGCACCCCGGGATGGAGGCGATTTCGGTGGTGCCGATTTGTCCCTTGAGTTTGTCTAGCCGGCCGTTGATTTTGCCTCCGGCGTTTGTGGTCAGCATTTGGCCGCTACAAGACCGGGACCTGAGTACCAAACTTTGGATGGATGGAGTATTGGCGACCAGTATTTGGCCGGGGCAACGGGTGGATGTGCGGCGGGCGAGTCGGGATGCCCACTTTATCATCCTCCAGGAAAATTACTCCTACTACCGCACCCTGCGGGAAAAACTGCAATGGGCGGGTGCCTTAATCCCTTATCCGAACAATCATCGGGTGTGGCCTTAGAATGGGTTTTTGGCGGGGGTTGGCGTGGAGTTTTCTAATTGGGTTAACCGGCTGTGCCTACTTCACCGATTCGCCGGAGCAGGCGGTGCGGGAATTTCTGCGCTATGGTCCGGGCAGTCCCACCCCTGATTTTAGGCGTGTCCAACCCCGTTTATGTGCTAAATCCGTGGAAGGGACACCCTTGCCGGAGCGTATTCGCCGGTTGTATGACACCCTGGATGATCTGGGATTGGTTGTGGATTACGAGGGGGCAACCCTCAC
>JAUQVQ010000223.1:0-3687 GCA_039794725.1 Gloeomargarita sp. HHBFW_bins_162 | reverse complement strand
CGCTTCGGAGATGTGTTTTTGCCGAGAATCAATTAACCCTAACGGTACGTGCGCCCAGTGCTCTCGCCACCATTGACAGTATGTTGTAATATCATCAGCCGCAATGGCCACATCCAGTAACCACAGGTGGGGGGGATGGTTCCAGGCGGGGTGCCAACTTCCCTCGGACTGCCACTGCACGGTTACATTCTGCGAAGCCAACACCCGCTGCCACACCGTCGCTTGCCACGGACAAACCTGGGTTAACCAAACGAAGGCATCATCAGCCATGAGGAACCGCTACCCGACGCAATGACCCGTAATTGTGGACTTGTAGCCAATTTAACGGAAAAATGTTTGTAAAAACCGCTACAAAATATACCGTTTACATTACTTAATGACAGGCGAACGGGTCGGGCGTTTTCCCCGTACCACTTCCACAAATTCCAACGTTTGCCCGCCACTCGTCCGCATGAGATACCGCAGGGGATGTTCCTGGAAAACCTTGCACGCTAAGGCGGCCATTTGCCCCCGCAACAGCAACCAATCCAAACACTCCCGGTCAAAACAGACCAACCGCACGCCCCCCTGTTCCGACGGTCGGGCACCCCCGATTAAATGTAACTGCGTATTTTTCCGCAGTTGATACCAAAACCCGGCGGGGGGTGAACCTCCGGGACGGTGCGGCGAAATGAGCGGGTCGGTCAACCCCAAAGCCTGTTCATAGTTGTAATAATAATGTAATGGTACTTCTGCCCGTTGCAACCGCAAATCTTCTTCACACAACCAGCGAGCCACTTCCAGATCAGAGGCCATCACCGTGTAGATTTTGGGGGCACCCCGCAAAAACAACCACAACGCCGTAGCATAGCCCACCAACAGCAGAACCATCACCCCTTGCGGGGATAATAAACCGTCGGGCAACCATTCCCAGGCCAGTACCATTACCGGGATGGGGTGGGTAGGGTGGGATTGTCCGGGGTCAGGGTGACTTCTCGTACTTCACCCGGCTGTCCCAGGGGTTGGGGGGCACCGCCATTGACCCGCACCTGCACATCACCGGCATTGCCCGCAGCCAAAACGAGGTTTTTTTGCGCCGTCCAGCTATTGGTGGCTCCCCGGTTCAAAATGCCCTCAAACACCACCTTCCCATCGGCCACCACCTGCAACCAGGATTGCCCGGTGAGTTCCACCTGTACCCGCACTTCGGCAACGGCTGGCGATGGCGGGGGAGAAGCGGCCACAGGGGGACTAGGTGCAGGGGAAACCGCAACCGTGGGGCTGGGCTCAGGGGTTGGGGAACTGGGGGACCGCAGAATGTAGGACAAAACCCCAATCGCCCCCAAAATCAAAGCAAAGTAGGTGATATACAGATGAAAGGGGCGCAGGGTACCCTCGCCGCTTGATGCCCGTGCTGTCGGCGGTTTGGTCACTGCGTGCGCTAAATCCAGTTCACTTAAATCCAATTCCCCCAATTCCAAGACATTGGCGTACTGCCGCAAAAAACCCTGCACGTAAATCGGTTCGGGTAATTCCGCTACCTGACCTTCTTCCAATGCCCGCAGGAGCCGGATTTGAATGCGAGTGCGCACCGAAATATCTTCTAAGGATAATTGCCGTTGCTCCCGCACTTGGCGCAGGTACTGACCAATGTCTCGCAAACGAGCTACCTGGGTAGCACTGTAGGCACTCACCGTCATATCACCATTGACATCAAAACGAAGACCACAAGTGTCGCCAGAAGGTTGGGTGCAATTCCTTTTTTAGTCTAAATGATTCTGTGTCCGCACCGTTTGACAAAAGGCCAATTCCGAGGGGGTGAGGGGGCGCACCTGACCTGCGGGTAAATTGCCGAGCTGAATCTCCCCAATCGCCTGCCGATGGAGCCGCACCACAGGATAGCCCAATAAATCCGCCACCCGCCGAATTTGCCGGTTCCGCCCTTCCCGCAAGCGAATTTCTAACAGGGTTTGCGGAGCCGTTTGCCGGACGACCCGCACTTGGGCAGGTAAGGTTTTTTGCCCGTCCAAATCCACTCCCTGCCGCCAGCGTTGGAGAGCCGTTGCCGTTGGGTGTCCCTGTACCCAAACTCGGTAGGTTTTCCAGACCGGATGGCGGGGATGGGTCAACGCCAGGGTGAGTTCCCCATCATTGGTCAGAAGTAATGCTCCCGTACTGTCTCGATCGAGACGACCCACCGGATACAAGGGCGGTAAATCGGGGGGCAAAAAATCCCGTACCGTCGGTCGTCCCTGGGGGTCGCTGCAGGTACTCACCACCCCCAACGGTTTGTGTAGCAGGTAATAGCATAACCGGGGAGCCGGGGGGAGCGGTTTGCCCCGGACGGTAATTTCATCCACCTGGGGGTCGCATTGTTGCCCCACCTGGGCAGGCCGACCATTTACCCACACCTGCCCGCTTCGGATCAAGGCTTCCGCCTGCCGCCGTGCCGCCACCCCCCGCTGCGCCAGGATTTTGTGTAACCGCTCCATCTCTCGCAAGTAACCCTAAATGCACCCCTGCTTGCCAACGCCAACGGGATGGCAAGAGCGTTGTTAGTCCAACCCCAAATCGGTCAGGATGTCGGTGGCGTGGGTGTCGGTCTTGACGTTGGTATAAACCCGGTCAATTTGTCCCCGGGGGCTAATAATGTAGGTCACCCGTTTGCTGTAGCCGCCCCCATCCACGTCGTAGGCCTTGCTGATCGCCCCATCGGTATCCACCAACAGCGGAAAGGGCAGGTTGTACTTCTGGGTAAAGGCTTGGTGGGCGGCTTGGTCATCCCGACTCACCCCCAACACCACCAGGTCTTTTTCCTGATAGGTTTCGTAGTGATCCCGAAACCCGCAGGCTTCCTTGGTACAACCGGGGGTGTCGTCCTTGGGATAGAAGAACAAAACCACCGTTTTTCCGGCGAAGTCAGACAACGCCACCGCCTGCCCCTGGGTATCAATCGTTTGAAATGCAGGCGCAACCGTACCCGGACTCAGAGCCATCGGCTTATCTCCTAAATCAGTCAAAGCTATTGTAGCCGCTGGGGAGGGTCTCGCCGGTTCATTTCCCGGAAATGCCGATGGGGAGGTTTTTTTCAGACGTTCACCCCCCTTTGCTAATGATTACAATTCCTAATGCTTCGCCAAAAGTTAAAATAACTTTAAAGATGCTAATCACCGGGATGTACGACTTTTGTCCTACAGATTTTCCGCTTCATGTCGTGCTGGTCGAACCGCAAATCCCCCCCAACACGGGCAATATCGCCCGCACCTGTGCCGCAACGCGAACGCCGTTACATCTGGTTGGCCCGTTGGGATTTGCATTGAGCGACCGTTACCTGAAACGAGCGGGGTTGGATTACTGGCCTCATGTGATCTGGCGCACTTATCCCGATTGGCAAACATTTGTCAGTACTGGTACTCAGGGGGCAAGCCGGTGGTTGGCGTTTACGCCGCAGGGGGAATCCTGCCTGTGGGAGGTGCGTTTTCAACCGGGAGATTGGTTGTTTTTTGGCAGTGAAACCGAGGGTTTGCCGGACGTTTGCCTACAGGCTTGTCCTATACATGTACGTATCCCAATGGTGGAACCGGGGGTACGCAGTTTGAATCTATCCGTGAGTGTGGCGGTGGGGTTGTTTGAAGCTCGCCGTCAGCTAGCATACTAAGTGACGTTTGATATGTTTTCTACAATACATATAATTTTTTTTTAATTGTT
>JAUQVQ010000222.1:0-3693 GCA_039794725.1 Gloeomargarita sp. HHBFW_bins_162 | reverse complement strand
GGCAGACTGACGCTCAACCAGGAACTGGTTTTGAACCGACGGGGGTCGGCGTGTTCGGCTCCCACCCGATAGCCCTGCGCCAACAACTGCCGCACCTGCGCCACCACCGCACCATCCAACCCACTGGGCGCTGACGCTGGGCTGGCACTGACCGAGGGACTCGCCGGGGAAACGGGGTTAACCGTAGTCGGTGGGGTGGCTCCCTGGGGACGTTGGATGATCTGCTCACTCACCCGCCGTTTGGATTTCGGGTCAATGGCAATCAAGCGCACATAATCGCCCGGCGATTCCCGCAGAAGGTTCTCAATCGCCCGGGTGACTTCCCCCTCATGGCTACTGCTGGGCAAACTCACACTCAGCCACGAACTGGTCTTGAACCGGCGGGGGTCAGCCACTTCGGCACCAATCCGATAGCCCTGCATCAACCACTGCCGCACCTGTTGCCCCAGAGAACTCCCACTTGGGCTGGTACTCCCCTGAACCGAATGGGATACGGTTGCCCCGGAACGCTGTGCCGTTGGGGTGGGACTGCCTGCGGGACGGTGAATGATTTGTTCGCTGACCCGTTTTTTCACTTTGGGGTCAATGGCAATCAACCGCACATAATCGCCCCGGGACTCGCTCAATAGGTTTTCAATGGCGGCCACCACCTCGTACTCATTGCGGGAGTCGGGCAGACGGACGCTCAACCAAGAACTGGTCTTGAACCGGCGGGGGTCGGCCACCTCTGCCCCCACCCGATACCCCTGCTGTAACCATTGCCGCACCTGGTGGCTGAGATCAGGAGCCAGAGAACTGTTTGTGACCTGAGCCGTCGGGGTTGGCGGGGACGTACTGTGATTGGCGTAGTGAACCGACGGTGCGGCAGTCGCCTGATCCCCAGGCCGTTGAATAATCTGTTCCCCGACCCGCCGTTTGCCCTTGGGGTCAATACCCAGCAAACGCACGTATTCCCCCTGATGCTCCTGCAGACAGGCTTCTAGGGCTTGGACAACTTCCGGTAAATGGGTCGCAGCAATCGGACTACAACTGCGCCAGGAACTGGTTTTGAACCGGCGTTCATCGGCGTGTTCCGTGCCAATCCGATAGCCCTGGGTCAACCACTGCCGCACCTGCTCCACCACCTGGGGAGCCAACCGAGTCGCGCCGACGTACCCACCATGTCCATTACCCATAGATTGACCTTGTCTGAGGGGAGCAATACATTCAATGTTGGCGGCACAGCGATACCCCGCCCGGAGCGCATCGTTAATCCCGACCACGTGCTGGGCAAATGCCACATCCTCAGGACTCACCGGCGGCAAACGGTCTGCCTGCTGTTGGGTCGTAATGATTGAACCCGACGCCACATACCGCCCCGCCGGAATTTCCACATCCTGGATCAGGCAGTGCATCATCACAATACAACCGTCATTCACCCGGGCGTTGAACACCGTCGAGCGAAACCCGATAAAGCAGTTTTTACCCACATAGGCCGGCCCATGCACCAACACCCCATGCGTAATCGAACTGTCCTCGCCAATCCACACCGAGTAGGACTGCCCATCATCGCCCGTGACCCGCCCCTGCTCCAGACCGTGAACGATTACCCCATCTTGCAAATTCGTGCCCGCCCCGATATGAAAAGGACTGCCCTCATCCGCCCGAATGGAGGTTCCCGGCGCAATCAACACCTCCGGCCCAATCCGCACATCGCCAATAATGTTGGAAAACGAATGCACAAACGCCGTCGGGTCAATCTGCGGTTCCGCCAAACTTTTCGACCACGGGGTGGGGGGAGCCGCCGCACTACGCACTGTCATAACCATGCCTCAACGCAACATCAGTGAGCTTAACTGCGAGCCTGTGCCCGCTTACTGTACAGCAATTGTCCTGCAATTGTTACCGTATCGATAATGCCAATCACGGCGGCATCCACCGGCAGGGCTTCCCCCCGGTCAATCTTCCGGGCGGAACTCCCCTCCGTCACCAGCACCCATTCGTCCACCCCGGCTCCCACCCGGTCGGCGGCCACCTGATACTCCGCTGTGGGTTGCCCCTGGCTGTCCACCCACTGCACCAGGAGGAATTTCACCCCCTGGAGCGTGGCTTCTTTTTGGGTACTGACCACCGTGCCTGCCACCCGTCCAATCCGCATTAGGGTCGCAAATAGGGACGGACGTTGCTGGCATCTTCCCGGAACTGCTGCACCTGCTCCGTATAACGGATGGGCAGGACGTATTCCAGGTTTTCGTGGGGACGGGCAATGATGTGGTGGGACAACATCTGCCCCCCGGCCACCCGCTTGACCGACTCAATCCCGGCGGCCACCGAGGCTTGCACCTCCGACACATCCCCCCGCACCGTCACCGTGACCCGCCCGCTCCCGATCTTCTCGTACCCCACCAGCGTCACCCGTGCCGCTTTGACCATCGCATCAGCGGCTTCGACAACGGCGGGAAACCCCAAGGTTTCAATCATTCCTACTGCAATTGGCATGACATTATACTCCTAACGTACCGTGATTAACTAAACCCGAAACTGCTCGACTTCCGGGGTGTAGCGGATCGGCAGGACGTATTCCAGGTTTTCGTGGGGACGGGCAATGATGTGGTGGGACAACACCTCGCCCCCGGCCACCCGCTTGGCGGATTCAATCCCCGCCGACACGGAAGCCTGCACCTCGGACACATCCCCCCGGACGATCACCGTCACCCGGCCACTCCCGATCTTTTCGTACCCCACGAGGGTCACCCGTGCCGCTTTGACCATCGCATCAGCCGCTTCCACCACCGCCGGAAACCCTTTGGTTTCAATCATTCCCACTGCAATCGGCATGAATCCAACTCCTTTGTTGCACAACGTAAAAATTGAGTTACAATTGACAAAAAATGTTTGTCAATCATAAGAATTGCTACTCGCTGAAACCCTGATAGGGACGGGAATAGCGAACTTAGCTTATTTCAATTTTCAGCATAAATCCCTCGTGTCACCCTTGGCAATCATACACCGATGAATCTTTGAGATAGGTGGCATTAGTTTGACTAATCATTCCCGGTAAGCATCAGCACAAATACCTAACAAAACCACCCAGCTTGCCGATGGGGTTCATCCTGAGAAGGGATGGCCTTAGCGATTGACCGATCTCATGAGGGCACTTCTGCAGCAATCCTGACCAAAAGTGGAACAAAATTCCGCAGGAAGTAGGGGGTACCCCCGCCCTTAGTTCCCCCTAATCTCAGGCTACTCATCAGGTGCTTCTCTGGCAGAAACTACCGTTCCCAAATCAAATCGGATGGCTATAGGGCACCTCTATTTATTCAAGCGAGCTAAGAATCTCTTAACTGGAATCTAGAGATGACGGAGAACCAGAGACGGGGGCTGCGCCCCTGCGACCGCTAATCACCAATTTTTAGAGGTGCCCTATTGAAGCTGAGGGAAAATTCTCGTGCCAGAACGCCCGAATGACGAAGAACTAGAGACGGGGCAACGCCTACGACGCACTGCGTGGACTGCCCCTGCGACCGCTAATCACCAATTTTTAGAGGTGCCCTTTATTCAATCGGGGAAAGAATCTCTCATTTAGAATCCAGAGATGACGGAGAACCAGAGACGGGGGCTGCGCCCCTGCGACCGCTAATCACCAATTTTTAGAGGTACCCTATTGAAGCTGAGGGAAAATTCTCGTGCCAGAACGCCCGAATGACGAAGAAC